>NZ_JBFAMU010000002.1:0-59244 GCF_040656655.1 Micromonospora sp. NPDC049799 | reverse complement strand
GGGCCGCCGACCGGCCGGATGAACCGCCCGCCGGACCCGGGGCTGCCGCGTGACGCCGGGTACGCGCGCGCGGCGTCCGCCGACCTGTGTGATCAGCGGGAGCGCCCCGCTGGCCGAGGCCGTGATCGATCTCGCGGCGATCGCCGAGAACATCCGGACGATCGCGGCGATCGCACGCACCGGGTTGATGGCCGTGGTGAAGGCCGACGCGTTCGGGCACGGTGCGGTGCCGGTGGCGCGGGCTGCGGTGGGAGCCGGCGCCGCGTGGCTGGGTGTGACCTCGGCGACGGAGGCGGTGGCACTGCGATCGGCGGGCATCGACGCGCCCGTCCTGAGCTGGCTGCACCGCCCGGACGAGGACTTCACCCGCCTGATCGCCGCGGACGTCGACATCGCGGTGTCGACCCTCACCCATCTGCGGGCGATCGCCGACGCGGCCACGGAACTCGGTGTGCCGGCCGCGGTCCACCTCAAGGCGGACGTCGGTCTGTCCCGCAACGGTGCCGACGGCGACGAATGGCCCGACCTGGTCGCCTGGGCTCGCAAGCACGAGGCGGAGGGCACCGTCCGCGTACGCGGGGTGTGGTCCCACCTGACCAACGCCGATGTGCCGGGATGCCCCAGCATCGCGCGGCAGCTGTCGACGTTCCGGGAGGCGCTGCGGATTGCTCGGGATGCCGGGCTTGAGCCTGACGTGGTGCATCTGGCCAACTCGGCGGCGGCACTGGCCGCCCCGGAGACCCGGTTCGATCTCTGCCGGATCGGCCTGGCCATGTACGGCATCGACCCCTTCGGCGCGACCGGTCCTCGCCGCCTCGGCCTGCGACCCGCCATGGCCCTGCGGTCACGGGTGATCAACCTGAAGCGCGTGCCCGCCGGGACCGGCGTCTCGTACGGACCAGACCACGTGACCGGTCGGCCGACCACGCTCGCTCTGCTGCCGCTCGGGTACGCCGATGGTCTGTCGCGCACCGCCGAGGGCCGCGGGCGGGTCTGGCTCGCTGGTCGACGGTGTCCGATCGTCGGCCGCATCGCCATGGATCAGTGCGTCGTCGATGTCGGTGATCTACCGGTGGCCCTCGGCGATCCCGTGGTCGTCTTCGGCCCCGGCGCCGCGCCGGGCTCGCCGGACACGGCCGAGCCGACGGCCGCCGAGTGGGCGCGGTGGGCCGGCACCAACCCGCACGAAGTCTTGACCGGAATCGGCGCGCGAGTGGCGCGCGTACACCTGCACGGGGAAGCGGCGACATCATGACTGTTCGTCTGGCGGTGCTGTTCGGTGGACGCAGCGGGGAGCACGACGTCTCCCGGCGCTCGGCGGAGAGCATCCTGGCCCATCTCGACCGCGACACGTACGACGTGACCGAGGTGCTGATCGAGCGGGACGGCCGGTGGCGGGTGGACGGCGAGCCGGCCGCGTTCGCGCAGGCGCTGCGGATTCTCGGCAACCAGGACGTGGTGTTCCCGGCGCTGCACGGCCCGTACGGCGAGGACGGCACCGTCCAGTCGATGCTGGAGTGGCTCGGCGTCGCGTTCGTCGGCAACGGTGTCTTCGCCAGCGCCGCGGGGATGGACAAGCCGGTCACGAAGAAACTCCTCGCCGCCGACGGCCTGCGCGTGGCCGCCGGGGTGACGCTGCGGCCCGACGAGGAACTGTCGTCGCGGGACCAGGAGCGCCTGGGACTGCCCGTCTTCGTCAAACCGGCCCGGGCCGGCTCCAGCCTGGGGGTCTCCAAGGTCGAACGATGGGCGCAGCTGTCCGCCGCCCTGCGGCTCGCGCGCGAGAGCGACTCGAAGGTTCTCGTCGAGCGCGCCGTAAGCGGGCGCGAGATCGACGTCGGCGTCCTCCAGCACCCGGACGGTCGCGTCGAAGCCGGGCCGCCGCTGGAGATCCGGGTGTCGGACGCCGCCTTCTTCGACTACGACGCCAAGTACGACGGCGGTGCCGACTTCCACATTCCGGCCCGGCTCGACCCCGGCACCGCCCGACTGCTGCAGGACCGGGCTGTGCAGGCATTCCACGCGCTCGGCTGCCGTGGGCTCCTCCGCGTGGACTTCTTCCTCCCCGAACCGGACGCCGACCACGACCACGACCACGACCACGGTACGGCGTGGACCGGAGACGGCCGGGAGCCGGTGATCAACGAGGTCAACACCTTCCCCGGATTCACCGCCGCATCGCAGTACCCGCAGATCTGGCAGCGGGCCGGAATCGACTTCCCGGCGCTGCTCGACATCCTCATCCAGGGCGCACTGCACCGAGACGTCGCCGTCTCCGCCTGCCCGAGGTCCTGCTGATGGCCATCTACACCGCCGGACATCTCCGCAGCATCCGCGTGATCGTCACCGGCGGAGGAACGGGCGGACACACCTACCCCGCGCTCACCACGATCCGTACGCTCCGCGCCCGACTGGCGGCGGCCGGCACCGCGCCGGACATCCTCTGGGTGGGCGTCGCCCACGGACTGGAGGCCGGAGTCGCCCGGCAGGAGGGCATCCCCTTCACGGCGATCACCACCGGCAAACTCCGCCGCTCGCCGAACCTGCACGAGTGGGGCCGCAACCTCGCCGACGCCTTCCGGGTGCCGCTCGGCATCGTCCAGGCCGTCATGGTCCTCGTGCGCGCCCGGCCCGACGTGGTCTTCTCCACCGGCGGGTACGTCTGCGTCCCGATCGGGATCGCCGCCTGGGTGACCGGCACCCCGCTGGTCATGCACGAGCAGACCCTCATGGTCGGGCTGGCGAACCGGGTCCTCGCCCGCCTGGCCGACCGGGTCCTGCTGAGCCACGAATCCTCCGTCGCCCATCTGCCCGCCCGGGCGAAACTCCGCGCGGTGGTCACCGGCAACCCGATCCGGCCCGAGATCCTCGCCGGTGACCGCGACCGGGCGCTCGCCGCGTACCACCTGGATCCGCGCCTGCCGCTGGTGTACGTCACCGGCGGCGCCCAGGGCGCCGTCCAGGTCAACGACCTGATCGCCGACATCCTCCCCGGCCTCCTGCCGAGATGTCAGGTTCTGCACCAGTGCGGCGACCACTCCTTCCACCGGATGCGGCAGGTCTCGGCCGCCCTCCCGGAACACCTGCGCAGCAGGTACCGGGTCGTCGACTACGTCCACGGCGAGCTGCCCGACGTCCTGAGCGCCGCGGACATCGTCGTCGCGCGCAGCGGCGCCGGTACCGTCGCCGAACTCACCGCCCTGGGCAAGGCGTGCGTCTTCATCCCACTCATCCCCACGGGGGGTGACGAACAGCGGCGGACCGCCCGGCACCTCGCCGACGCCGGCGCCTCCCGAATGCTCGCCGGCTCGGACGCGTCCGCCGACCGCCTCTACCAGGAGATCATGGCGCTGCTCGGCCGCCCGGAGCGACGCCGGGAGCTGGCCGACGCCGCCCGTCGACACGGCCGCCCCCACGCGTCCACGGCCGTGGCCGGCGCGATCATCGACGCCGCCGGCCGGTACCGATCGTGACCCCTGCGTCTGACGGGAGCGTCGCTCTCGGGGTCTCGCTCGGTGAGGGCACCCGCGGGGCTGGCGCTGCTCGCGGGCCATCTGGAGGGCTACATGTTCCCGGTCAGCGTTGCAGGGGAAGCCCAGGCAACAGCGATACCAGAATGCTGCCCTGTCCGTCCGACCGGCCATCCGGAGGAGAAATCGTCCGTGCGGCCCTGCCGGTGCCGAGAATGAGACCGGTGGCGAACAGTGACGGGACGACGACGAGTGAGGGAGCAACCATGGATCGACGACCCAGCCCGGTACAGCCCTCCAGTGAGTCGACGAGCCTCTGGCACCAGGGCCTGTCGCTCGGATCCAAGGCCTTGCAGGACACCGCGCCGCTGAAGGGATTCGACGCCTACGTCGTCGGGTTCCACCCAGCCAAGGACGAGCCGTCCATGCAGATGGAGGCGCACCATTACTGCCGCCAGGTCAACGACGACTTCCTGCAGTGCGTGCTGTTCGACGGCAACACCGCTGAGGCGAACCTCATCGGCGTCGAGTACATCGTCTCCGAACGCCTCTACGACACCCTGCCCGAGGCGGAACGCCGCTACTGGCACCCGCACAACTACGAGGTGCTCGGCGGCTCACTCATAGCGCCAGGGCTACCGGAGCCGGCCGAGCGGGCGCTGATGGCGATGCTGATGAACAGCTACGGCAAGACCTGGCACACCTGGCACACCGGCCGCCTCGACACCGGCCCCGGTGACGCTCTGCCGCTGGGCGACCCGATGCTGATGTGGTCCTTCAACCGCGACGGTCAGTGCGACCCCGCCCTCGAAGAGCACCGCAACCAGGCGATGGGCGTAGACCGGGCCGACAAGCGGGAGTCCCGGTCCGGCCTGCTCGACCGCGCCCACCCGCAGGACGGAGTCGCCCTACTCGACGACGCCTTCCCGCACAGCACGCCGGTTCCTGGGGCGGTGGACCGGCGCACCGGGCGATAGCCGCGGACACCGACGGACATGTTCGCCGTTCCGCGGTCGTGCACGCCGGAATGGTCAGGAACGTTCGGCGACCACGACCGTGTCCAGGGCGTCCACAGCTCGGCCCTCCACCGTCACGGGCCGGCGAGCATTCTCAGCTCGGCGGATCCGCAGCCCCGGCAACTCTTTCACCACCGCCTCGGGGTGAGCAGGATATCGGGGTCCTGCGGGCCACCCGTGCCGCCGGAGAGGTTCCCGAGGTCGTGGCCGACCACGAGGACCCGCCCGTCGGCACGTACCGCGGGGCGGGCGGTGGCCAGCACGGCGGCGATCTCGGCGGCAGGCAGGTGCAGGTACGCGATCAGCACCAGGTTGAAGCCGTCGGCGGGCGGCTTGTACTCGGTGCCGTCGGCCACCTGCCAGTCGACGCTGACGTCTCGCTGGCGGGCCAGCTCCCGGCCCCGCTCGATGGCCACCGCGGAGAAGTCGACTGCGCTGACCTCCCAGCCTGCTGTGCCAGCCACACCGCGTTGCGTCCCTCACCGGCGGCGAGGTCGATCGCCCTGCCGGGGGACAGACCGGCGACCTCTTCCACCTTGCCGAAGTCGGCGGCGGACGGGGTCGAGGCCGTCAGCTGCCTGCCAGGTGGGCGGGACTCCCGGCCGGGGGTGGCGAGTTGGTCGGACAGGTGGCGAGTTGGTCGGACAGGTGGCGAGTTGGTCGGACAGGTGGCGTCTTGGAGGGCCAGGCCGGCGGAGGCGACCGCCACGGCCGGCGGTCCGGCCAGGAGCAGTCCGATAGCGCTGGCGGCGACGAGGCGATGGAGGATTCGGGGTCGGGCCGGCGGGGCGAGCATCAGGAGACAGACTTCCGCGCCCACTCGGACGCGAGATGACTACCCGCCTACGCCGTGGTCACGGCTGCCTGCGGGTAGTCATCTGCTGTTCAGGCCAGAGCGAGGAAGAGCTTCTCCAGCTCCTCTTCGGTCATCTCCGGTGCCTCGCCCCTGTCCCGAGCGGCGTTGCAGTGCCGCATCCCCGAGGCAATGATCTTGTAGCCCGCGCGGTCGATCGCCTTCGACACCGCAGCCAACTGGGTCAGCGCCTCACGGCAGTCCTGCCCGCTCTCCATCATTTCGATGACCGCGTTGAGCTGCCCTCGTGCCCGCTTGAGCCGGGTCAGCGCCTCGCTGGTCATGTCAGGCCGAAGCTTCACCGCACTACCTCCCGCGCCTAAAGATACCCCAGGGGGTACAGCCTCACCTGCCGATACCCCCACGGGTATCCTCAACCGCATGGGTCGCCCGGGCATTCCCGGCCCATCCGGAGGACGCACCCCGGCGACCGCCCTTCTCACCCCAGGAGGTTCCATGGCTTCGGTACGGCACCACCAGGTGGTCATCGTCGGCGGTGGTACGGCGGGGATCAGCGTCGCGGCGCGGCTGCGCCGGGGGAACGTTCACGACATCGCTCTGATCGAGCCCGCCGAGCAGCACTACTACCAGCCGCTCTGGACGCTCGTGGGCGGCGGACTGGCCACCGCGGCGGAAACGGCAAGGCCGGAACGAAAGCTCATCCCGAAGGGGGTGACCTGGATCCGGGACCGGGCAACCGGGGTCGACCCGGACAATCGCACCGTCTCGCTCGCCGGCGGCGAGACCGTGGCATACGACCAGCTCGTCATGGCACCAGGGCTCCAGCTCGACTTCGACGCGGTACCCGGCCTGGCCGAGTCGGTGGGCCAACGCGGGGTGTCCAGCAACTACCGACCCGACCTGGCCCCGCTCACCTGGGACTTCATCCGGGCCGTACGCGGCGGCACGGCGATCTTCACCATGCCGGCCGGACCGATCAAGTGCGGCGGCGCCCCACAGAAGATCGCCTACCTGGCGGCCGACTGGTGGCGGCGGCAGGGCCTGCTGGACGGCATCCGGACAATCCTGGTGCTGCCCACGCCGGCGATCTTCAGCCAGCCGGACTGGGCGAAGGTCCTCACCGGCATCGCCGCGAACTACGGCATCGAGGTGCGCTGCGACTCCCAGCTCGTCGAGGTGGGCGGCGAGAGCCGGCGGGCAGTGATCCTGGACAACGCCTCGGGCACCAAGGAGACGATCGACTACGAGCTGCTGCACGCGGTGCCGCCGCAGAGCGCGCCGGACTGGCTCAAGGGCGGCCCACTGGCCGATCCGGCCAGCCCGTTCGGCTACCTGGCGGTCGACCAGTACACCCTGCAGAGCACCGGCTGGCCCGACGTGTTCGCGCTCGGGGACGTGGCCAACCTGCCCACCTCCAAGACCGGGGCGGCCATCCGCAAGCAGGCGCCGGTCGTGGTGACCAACCTGCTCGCGGCCCGCCGGGGCGAGCCGTTGCCGGCGCGCTACGACGGCTACACGTCCTGCCCACTGGTGACGGCACACAACCGCATGCTGCTGGCCGAGTTCGACTACGAGCTCAAGCCGAAGCCGAGCTTCCCGTTGATCGACACGATGAAGCCGCGCTACGACATGTGGCTGCTCAAGCGGTACGGCCTGCCGGCGATGTACTGGCACGGGATGCTCCGGGGACTGGCCTGAGCGGGCATCTCCAAACAGCCGGAGCCGACCCGTCGGGGTCGGCATCATGTCAACTGAGGGGAGCAAACGCATGAGCTACGCGATGACCGTCCGCCTGTCCACCGGGTTCGGCCCGACCGTCGAGCGCGTCCGGGCGGCACTGAAGGACCAGGGCTTCGGGGTGCTGACCGAGATCGACATGCGGTCGACGCTCCGCGAGAAGCTGGGTGCCGACGTCGAGGACTACGTCATCCTCGGTGCCTGCAACCCGCCCCTGGCGCACCGCGCCATGCAGGCGGACCCGGCCATCGGCCTGCTCCTGCCGTGCAACGTGGTGGTCCGCGCCGAGGGGGCGGACAGCACGGTGGTGCAGGCCATGGACCCACAGGTGATGGTGCAGCTCAGCGACGCGCCCGAGCTGCGAGGGGTGGCCGACGAGGCCGCCGCTCGGCTGCGGGCCGCGCTTGACGTCCTGTCGGCCTGACGCGCGGCAGGGGTGCGGGATGTGCCCGCACCCCTGCGCCGTCGCGTCAGCGGCCGGCCGTACTTTCGGCCACCTTCGCCCGCACCTCGTCCATGTCCAGGTCGCGAACGGCCTGGATAACCTGCTCCAACGCGGCGGCCGGCAGCGCGCCGGGCTGGGCGAAGACCAGGATGCCGTCGCGGAAGGCCATCAGCGTCGGGATGGACCGGATCTGGGCGGCCGCAGCGAGGTTCTGCTCCGCCTCGGTGTCGACCTTGCCGAACACGATGTCGGCGTGCTTCTCGCTGGCCTTCTCGAAGACCGGCGCGAAGCTGCGGCAGGGGCCGCACCAACTGGCCCAGAAGTCGACCAGGACAATGCCGTCCCGGGTGACGGTCTCCTCGAAGCTGGCTGCAGTCAGCGCCACGCTCGCCATGTTCCACCTCCGTGCGTCGACGGCGTTCTACGGTGACAACAACATACCCTAGGGGGTATATCTTCCCAGCGACCCCCGCTCACACCCACCGAACCGGGTGGACGGAATGCGAGGCGACCTGACCGGGTTACGCTCGTCGTTGATACCCCCGGGGGTATAGACGTCCGAGGAGAAAAAATGCGAGAGGTGAACCTGACGGACTTCGCCGCCGCGCACGCCGATGGCGCCACGGTGGTCGATGTCCGGGAGCCGTTCGAGTACGTCGAGGGCCACGTGGCCGGCGCACGCCTGGTGCCGCTGGCCCAACTGCCCACCGCGGTGAGGGATCTTCCCCGTAGCCGACCCGTCTACGTCATCTGCGCCAGCGGCAACCGCAGCCTCACCGCCGCGCAGTTCCTGGCCCGCGCCGGCATCGACGCCCGCTCGGTCAGCGGCGGCATCGGCGGATGGGTCCGCAGCGGTCGGCCCGTCGTGGCGGGGCCGGACGCATGAAACTCGGCGGGATCCTGAAAAAGGTCTTCGGAAAGTCCTACACGTCCGTGGGACCCGAGCAGGCGGCTGACCTGATGGCCAGCGGTGGGGTGCTGCTGGACGTCCGGGAGCCGGCCGAGTGGCGGGCTGGGCACGCACCACGGGCCCGGCACATCCCGCTCGGCCAGTTGGCGGAGCGACTCAGGGACATCCCGGCCGACCGGCCGGTCGTCACCGTGTGCCGCTCCGGAGCACGTTCCCGGCAGGCGGCCGCGCTGCTCGCCCGGGACCACGGCCAGGTCCACAACCTGGCCGGCGGCATGCGGGCCTGGGTCGACGCCGGGTTGCCGCTGCAGGCGAAGGGCGGCCGGCCGGGCCGGCTGATCTGACCACCCGGCCCGCAGGCCGAGGGTCCCGGAAGGGCGGGACCTTGGGCCCGGAGCATACCCCCGGGGGTATGCGCTATCGTGTTTACATCGCCGGTCATCACTACGAAGGAGTTCAGCGCCATGTTGTTCACCCAGTACTACCTGGACTGCCTGTCCCAGGCCTCGTACCTCATCGGTGACGAGACCACCGGTCGGGCGGTGCTCGTCGACCCGCGCCGGGACATCGACGAGTACCTGACCGACGCGCGGGCGCACGGCCTGACGATCGAAGGGGTGATCAACACCCACTTCCACGCCGACTTCCTCGCCGGCCACCTGGAGGTGGCCGCGGCGACCGGGGCGTGGATCGGCTACGGCCACCGGGCCGAGACCGAGTACCCGAGCCGCAAGCTGCGCGACGGGGAGCGGATCAGCCTTGGCGACGTGACCCTGGAGATCATGGAGACCCCGGGCCACACGCCGGAGTCCGTCAGCGTCCTGGTCTACGAGCGCGCCGACGACGCGGTGCCGTACGGGGTGATGACCGGCGACGCGCTGTTCATCGGTGACGTCGGCCGCCCCGACCTGCTCGCCTCCCTCGGTGTGACCGCCGGCGAGCTGGGCAGCATGCTCTACGACAGCGTGCAGCGCAAGCTCATGGGCCTGCCGGACGAGGTGCGGGTCTTCCCGGCCCACGGCGCGGGCTCGGCCTGCGGCAAGAACCTGTCCACCGAGCGGCAGTCCACCATCGGCGAGCAGCGCCGCACCAACTACGCCTGCGCCCCGATGAGCGAGGAGCAGTTCGTCGCCCTGGTCACCGGCGGCCAGCCGTCGGCGCCCGGCTACTTCGCCTTCGACGCCGTGCTCAACCGCAAGGCGCGGGAGCTGTTCGACCACAGCAAGGCCTCCCGTCCGCTGGGCGCCGCCGAGTTCGCCCAGGCCCGGGCCGAGGGCGCGGTGGTGATCGACGCCCGCGACCCACAGGAGTTCGCCGCGGGTCACGTGCGGGGTGCGATCAACATCCCGGCCGACGGCCGGTTCGCCGAGACCGCCGGCAGCGTGGTCGCCCCGGACCGTAAGGTGCTCGTGGTCGCCCCACAGGACCGGGAAGAGGAGATCGTCGTACGCCTCGCCCGGATTGGCTTCGACCAGGTGATCGGGTACCTGCGGGAGCCCGAGGGGGCCTTCCTGGAGATGGTCGCCGACATGACCCGGGCCAGCCGGGTGACCGCCACGGAACTGCGCGGGGCGCTGGACGGGCCCGAGGCGCCTGTGGTGCTGGACGTGCGCAACGCCGGTGAGCGGGAGCAGGGCGCCGTCGACGGCTCGCTGCACATCCCGCTGGCCGAGCTGACCCGACGGGTCGACGAGGTGCCGACCGACCGGCCGGTCGTGGTGCACTGCGCCGGCGGCTACCGCTCCTCCGTGGCGGCCAGCCTGCTCCGCAACGCTGGTCGGGCGGACGTCTCCGACCTGCTTGGCGGGTACGGCGCGTGGCAGACGCTGCACGCAGCGGTCTGATTCCACCATTACGAGGCGGGCAGGTGACCGAGGGCGCCTCGGTCACCTGCCCGTCTGTGGGGCGAAGGTGAGGGATGAAAGAGAAGGGTGTGGACATGACCGCGAGCCCCGTCGGGCCCAGGCTCGGCCTACGGGCGAACGCCGCCCAGTTCCTCCTCCTCGTCGTGGTCAACGCGTTGGTGGGTGGCGTGCTCGGCACCGAGCGCACCGTCCTGCCGCTGCTGGGGCAGCAGGAGTTCCACCTGACCGCCTACACCGCCGCCCTCACCTACATCCTCGCCTTCGGCGCCACCAAGGCGGTCACCAACTTCTTCGCCGGCACCCTCTCCGACCGGTACGGCCGCAAGCCGGTGCTGCTGGCCGGCTGGCTGGTGGCGATCCCCGTCCCGCTGATCCTCATCTGGGCGCCGAGCTGGGGCTGGGTGGTGGCGGCCAACGTCCTGCTTGGCCTGAACCAGGGGCTGGCCTGGTCCACCACGGTGATCATGAAGATCGACCTGGTCGGCCCGCGTCGGCGCGGTCTCGCAATGGGGCTGAACGAGGCGGCCGGATATCTCGCAGTGGCCGCGACGGCGCTGGCGACCGGAGCGTTGGCCGATCATTACGGCCTGCGGCCCGCGCCGTTCCTGCTGGGCGCGGCCTACGTGGCGGTGGGCCTCGGCCTGGCGTCGCTCCTGGTGCGGGAGACGCGCGGGCACGCCCACCACGAAGCGGCCACCCACCAGGTTGCCGAGGGCGCTCACCGGGGCGATCTCACCACCCGCCAGGTCTTCGGCATGGTCAGCTGGCGCGAACCGGCACTCAGCTCGGCCAGCCAGGCCGGCCTGGTGAACAACCTGAACGACGGCCTCGCCTGGGGCCTGTTTCCCGTGCTGTTCGCCGCCGCCGGCCTCTCCCTACCAAGGATCGGGGTGCTGGCGGCCCTCTATCCCGCGATCTGGGGCCTGGGCCAGATCATCACCGGTCCTCTCTCGGACCGGTTCGGACGCAAACCATTCATCGTGGTCGGGATGCTGACCCAGGCCGGCGCCCTCGGGCTGATCGCCGGCGCGCGCAGCTTCGGCTGGTGGGCGACTGCCGCGATCCTGCTCGGTGCTGGCACCGCCATGGTCTATCCCACCCTGCTCGCGGCGATCGGCGACGTCGCGCATCCGGTGTGGCGGGCCCGCGCGGTCGGCATCTACCGACTCTGGCGCGACGGTGGCTTCGCGGTCGGCGCACTACTGGCCGGCTTCCTGGCGGACGTCGTCGGTATCCGGGGCGCCACCTGGGTGGTGGCGGCCCTCACCGCCGCGTCCGGCCTGATCGTCGCCGGGCGGATGTACGAGACGCATCGGGGCACCCGCCGCCCTGCGGTTGACCGAGAAGATCTTCATCTCCCCCGGTCCACCGGTCGGGCAGGGCTGACATCAGGCTGAGAGCTCCCCCTTCACATGCTGCGCGAGCTCGCTCAGCATTGCGGGCACGCGGACATCCTGCGTGAGCAGTTACTGAGCCAGTACCAGCTCACGCAGCGGACCGCGCACCGGAGGAAGGTCCAGCATCCCGCCGCCTCAGCCGTGCGATGGAGCCCCGACGCTGCGGCGGGCGACCAGGGTCGGCGCGATGGTCCGCCGCAGCGCGCCGCCGGTGGCCGACTCGATCTGCGTCAGCAGCATCTCCAGGCTCGCCTGGGCGACGGCGGCGAAGTCCGGCCGGATCGTGGTCAGCGGCGGGATGAAGTAGGCGGCCTCCGGCACATCGTCGAAGCCCACCACGCTGATGTCGTCCGGCACCCGGCGGCCGTGCTCGTGCAGGGCACGCAGCACACCGAGGGCCAGGTGGTCGTTGGCGGTGAAGACCGCGGTGACCTCCGGCATCCGGGCCAGCATCTGCCCGCACCGGTAGCCGGCTGCGGCGGACCAGTCCGCCGGCACCAGCGGCGGCACCTCCGCTCCCGCCGCCTGCAACGCCTCCCGCCACCCCTCGATCCGGCCGGCACTGTCGAACCAGTCCGGTGGCCCGGACACGTGCCACACCGTCCGGTGCCCGGCCTCGAGCAGGTGCGCGGTGGCGGCCCGGGCGCCGGCCACCTGGTCCACGGTCACCAGCGGCACCGGCCGGCGCGGATCGCCGTCGACCGTGACCAGCGGAACGTCCTTGGGTAGCCGCTCGAGGGCCTCGCCGGCCGACTCGACCGGCGCGATCACCACGATGCCGGCGACCCGGTGCGCCAGGTGCCGCTCCACCGCCGCCGAGATCGAGCGGTGGTCCAGGTCGCGCACACTGCCGACGCTGACAGCGAAACCCGCCTCGGCAGCGGCCTGTTCGAGGGCGGCCAGCAGGGACGCCGGGCCGTAGAGGGTGGTGTTCTGCGCGACGACGCCGATCACCTGGGAACGGCCGGTCACCAGCGCGCGGGCCGCCCGATTGGGCCGGTAGCCGAGTTCGGTGATCGCCGCCTGCACCCGGAGCCGGGTCTGCTCCCGCACGTTCGGATGCCCGTTCAGCACCCGGGACACCGTCTGGTGGGACACGCCAGCGAGGCGAGCCACGTCCGTCATCGCAGGACTGCGCACGGCCACCTCACTCTCCTGCCTGCCTGCGGCGACCGCGTCCGGTCGATGTCGACTGAACCGGCGGTGGTACTAATCCCTCACGCAGGCCACGACGTGTTTCGAGTGGCCCACGGATCGCCGACAGTCTACGCCAGTTGTCGTGGCGGCCACGGCGTGGCCATAGTCACCGATCGAGTCTTCCATCGAGATACCGACAAAATTGGCGGGCGTCCTTCTTCCCTTCGCACCCGGAGTTGCGAAAGGCCCCTTGTCCAGCGGTGCTGGAGGAGACAACAGAACCTCGACGGGTACGCGTGCCCGGGGTGGGGACGCGGTTCTCGCGACCCCACCCCGGGCCATTTCCCAGCCCATCAGGGGACCGAGGGCAATCAATCATGATCGACGTCAGGGCGTTGTCAGGGAGAACCGGCGCACCGTCACCGCACCGCCTACGGACCGGGTGGCGTAATTGAAAATGCCGAACCGATATCCCATGAAGAACTGCCAGGCGTTGTTGAGGGTCAGCGCGTTGCCCAGCGGAACGAAGGTGACCCCGTCGGTGCTGTACGAGAACCGCGCCTGCCGGCCCGAGCCGGGTCGGATATCGGCGTTGGCCCGCAACCAGATTCGCCCGCCGGACACCGGGGCGCTGGCGATCTCGGTTCCGGTGCCGGTGGTGTTCCAGTTGTCGGTGCCCATGGTCAGGCCATTGGTCATGACCACGCGTGTGGCGCCGTTGTCCCGTCTGACGCCGATCCACGCGGACGTGTCGCGCAGCATCGCGAGCCCGGCCCGGTCGCCGTCGCGCATCTCGGAGTAGTCCAACTCGATGGTTCCGGTCGAGGTCGGACCCTGGATCCGGTGGGTCAGCGTGTTGCGGGCCCGGTAGAGGTCGGTGGTCACCGACGCAGCCTGCAGGCGCAGGCCGTTGTTCACCGACCACCGGCTGTCGTCCGGGTTGTGGTTCCATTCGTACTGGACGCCCAGGGTGGTGCCGCCGAAGGTGTCGGTGCCGGTGAGCGGCTTGACCGGGCGCAACGGCAGCGGGTTGGGGTAGTTGACGCCCCATGAGCCGTTGACGGTCTGCACCTGCGGCCAGCCGTCGGCGGTCCAGGTGATCGGCGCCAGCGTGGGCATCCGGCCGCCCGGGTACGCGTCGGTGAAGGCCATGTAGTACCAGGCGCCGTTCTGGGTCTGCACCAGTCCACCCTGGTGCGGCACGCCGCCGCCGGCGATCGGACCGGGCATGTCGAGCAGCACCTGCCGCTGCTCGTACGGGCCGAACGGACCGTTGGTGGACCTGAGCACGTACTGACCGTTGGCCGGCCGGGTGAGCCAGATGTAGTAGGCGCCGTTGCGCTTGTAGAACCGGGCCCCCTCCAGCGTGCCGATGCTCGACGGCGTCTGGTAAACCTGCTGGGCCCGTACCTGCGTACGCCCGTCGGCGGACAGCTGGGCGACGCTGATGGTTCCATTGCCGTACGCGACGTACATGGTGTCGTTGTCATCGATCAGCATCCCCGCGTCGTAGTAGCAGTTGGGGATGGTGGCGTGCCGGCTCCAGGTGCCGTCGACGGCCGAGGCGGTGTAGATGTGCGTCTGGGCGAAGTCGATGCAGCCGGCCCAGTAGAAGGTCCGGTTGCTCGGCCGGTAGTTCAGCGTCGACGCCCAGATGCCGTCGACGTACGCGTGGCTGCCGTTGGCCATGTCGTACTTCGACCCGAAGTCCAGCCGGGGCACCGAGTGCCCGGCGACCTCCCAGTTCACCAGGTCCCAGGAGCGCAGAACCGGCGCGCCGGGCGAGTAGTGCATGGTGGAGGCGGACATGTAGTAGACGTCGCCGACGCGGATGATGTCGACGTCCGCGAAATCCTGCCAGACCACCGGGTTGGTGAAGGTGCCCCCTGGCGTGCCGGGGTTGCCGGTGTCGCCGACGCGGACGAGTTGCCACTGCTGGTTGTTCCCGCCCCAGTCGTCGTACTGCACCACATTCGCGCCGTCAGCGGTCGAGGCGCCCTGCACCTCCACCACCCTGTTCGAGTTCCGGTTGATCAACCGCACATAGCCACCGGCCGAGTCCGCCAACCGGAACTGCTGGTTCACCCCGTTGTGATCCGCCCACTGCACAATGCCCGCACCGTTGGCCGTGGAGAAGTTGTACACATCCAGCACCTTGCCGGAATGCCGCGACTTCAGCCGGTAGTAGCCACCACCGGAATCCACGAACTGCCACTGCTGCCAGTTCCCGTCGTTACGCGACCACTGCGTGATCCGCGCCCCGTCGTTCGTGGCCAGGTTGTACACATCCAACGCCTTACCACTGTTGCGATTCACCAACACGTACCACGCGTTGGTATCCACCGTCGCCGCCGACGCAGGCGACGGCGCGACACCCACCAGAGCACCACCCACCACCACCGCCACAACCGCAGCAACCAACCGCGACAACCACCCACGCGGTACGGCACGCAAGAGCCCACCGATGGCAACCATGATCCTCCTCGGTCAGATTGTCGGCCGCCGGCCAGGCGGCAGGTCTGTCGAATGGGGCCGGCGCCCCCGCGCGAGCGGGGGCGCCGGCTTGTCAGCAGGTGGAGTTGGTCTGCGTCAGCAGACCCATCCGCCAGGGCAGCGCGATGTAGTCGCCGCCAGCGTTCGGGTCCTGTCCCTGATAAAGGAATTGCAGCCGGCAGGGGTTGATCGGCACGGTCTGATCGTTGCCGGACCGGATCAGCTCACCGTGGCTGAAGTCCTGCGTCCACGTGGTTCCGGAGAACGTCACGTTGTTGCGGTGGGCGAACGGGTTGGACTCGGTGGCCAGGTGCGGCGTCCACGAGCCGTTGAGGCTCGAGGACGTGAACGACCGGTACCAGCGGCGGCCGTTGGAGCCGATCGCCTCCTGGAGCAGCAGGTACTGGTTGCTGCCCGCCACCTTGTAGACCGCGGTGCCCTCGAACAGGTTGAACGCGTTCGAGTCCCGCAGGGCGATCTGCGTGTTGCCGAACCCGTTCGGGAAGTTGGCAAGCGTCGTCTGCGACCGGTAGATGTTGCCGTTGTCGTCGCTGGAGAAGAGGTAGCAGTTGGCGGTGTCGCAGATCATCCAGAAGTCGAGCCATGCCCCGTTGCCCTTGTTCTGGGTGACGATCGCCGGCTCGCTGCCCATGAAGTTGCGCGGAGTCGTCCAGGACCGCGGGTTGCTCGGGTCGGTGCTGGTCGAGTAAGTCGGCAACCCGGTCTGGTAGACCATGTACCACAGGTTGTGCGGCGCGAAGTAGAAGATGTGCGGCGCCGCCCGGTAGCCACGCCCGATCGGGGTCGCGGTGTCAAGGTAGGTGTGCGTCGCGGCGTTCGCCTGCGGCCAGTCCGCGAAGGAGAAGTGCACCAGGTTCCAGCCCTGCGACGGGCTGGCCGTGGTGGCGTACACCTGCCACGCGTTGTTGTGGCGCACCACTGTGTAGTCCTTGATCGCCCTGATGTCCGGGTGGGCCGCGTCCGGCTTGGGACCGGCGAGGACGCCGCTAGAGCTCCACCGGATCGACGACGGCAGGGTGCCGGGGTCGCCGGGGTTGCCGGTGTCGCCGACGCGGACGAGTTGCCACTGCTGGTTGTTCCCGCCCCAGTCGTCGTACTGCACCACATTCGCGCCGTCAGCGGTCGAGGCGCCCTGCACCTCCACCACCCTGTTCGAGTTCCGGTTGATCAACCGCACATAGCCACCGGCCGAGTCCGCCAACCGGAACTGCTGGTTCACCCCGTTGTGATCCGCCCACTGCACAATGCCCGCACCGTTGGCCGTGGAGAAGTTGTACACATCCAGCACCTTGCCGGAATGCCGCGACTTCAGCCGGTAGTAGCCACCACCGGAATCCACGAACTGCCACTGCTGCCAGTTCCCGTCGTTACGCGACCACTGCGTGATCCGCGCCCCGTCGTTCGTGGCCAGGTTGTACACATCCAACGCCTTACCACTGTTGCGATTCACCAACACGTACCACGCGTTGGTATCCACCGTCGCCGCCGACGCAGGCGACGGCGCGACACCCACCAGAGCACCACCCACCACCACCGCCACAACCGCAGCAACCAACCGCGACAACCACCCACGCGGTACGGCACGCAAGAGCCCACCGATGGCAACCATGATCCTCCTCCGATGACAGGTACTGGAACGGGTCCACTGAGCCGCCATCCCGAGGCGCCCGGATCACCCGGACCTGTGACGTCGCCGTGATGTGATCGCTAACACGCGCTTCTCTGCCCAATGAGTGCGCAACTGTCAGCCTGTCGACGATCGTCAACCCGGTAGCCATAGATGTCGGCCATCTATCCATCGACTGTGAGCGATAACACGACCGGAGTCAAGCCGTGGCACTCGGAGCCCGACGAGGCGTCCCCCGCCCGTCGGCGCCTCGCCCACGGCACCGCACCGCGGCAGGGTACGGACGCGGACGGGTGGCACTCCCCGCGGTGAGGCGGACGGGAGCGCCACCGGTTCCGGCTGGTCCGGCCGTGGTCAGAACCCCCGCGCGAGCCGGTAGTACGCCTGGTTCCACCGAAGTTCGTCGGCGAAACGGCTCGGGTCCGTGTCGGCGTCGATGACCACCAGTTCGGTACGGCTCATCTCGGCCAGGTCACGCAGTTCCTCCACGCCGACCGCCTGCGACAGCACCGTGTGGTGGGGAGCGCCGGCGGTGATCCACGCCTCCGCCGAGCCGGGCAGATGCGGACGGGGCCGCCAGACCGCCCGCGCCACCGGCAGCCGGCGCAGCGGGTGCGGCGGCGGCACGACATCGACGACGTTGGCCACAAGTCGGAACCGCTCCCCCATGTCCGCCATGCCGAGCACCACGGCCGGGCCCGGCGCGGCGTCGAACACCAACCGGACCGGGTCCTCCCGGCCCCCGATGCTCAGCGGGTGGACCTCCACGTTCGGCACACCCGCGGCGATGCTCGGGCACACCTCGAGCATGTGCGCGCCGAGGACGAGTTCCTGACCAGGGGTGAGGTCGTAGGTGTAGTCCTCCATGAAGGAGGTCCCACCGTCGACGCCGACCGCCATCGCCTTCAGCGTCCGCACCAGGACGGAGGTCTTCCAGTCACCCTCGCCGCCGAATCCGTACCCGTCGGCCATCAGGCGCTGCACGGCGATCCCGGGGAGCTGACGCAGGCCGCCCAGGTCCTCGAAGTTGGTGGTGAAGGCCCGGAAGCCGCCATCGTCCAGGAACGTGCGCAGACCGATCTCCAGGCGCGCGGCGTACCGCAGGGAATCGTGCCGCGCGCCGCCGGGACGCAGGTGCGGGTCGACCCGGTAGGTGTCGTCGTACTCCTTGACCAGGTCGTCCACCTGCGCCTCGGCAACCGCGTCGACCACCGCGACGAGGTCGTTGACGCCGTAGGTGTTGACCGACACGCCGAAGCGCAGTTCCGCCTCGACCTTGTCGCCGTCGGTCACGGCAACGTCGCGCATGTTGTCGCCGAAACGGGCGAGCCGCAGCGATCGCACCGCTGACCAGCCGAGGGCGGCGCGGACCCAGGCGCCGACCCGGCGGACGACCCGGGGGTCGGTGACGTGGCCGGCGACGGTCTTGCGAGCCACGCCGAGCCGGGTCTGGATGTACCCGAACTCGCGGTCGCCGTGGGCTGCCTGGTTCAGGTTCATGAAGTCCATGTCGATCTCGTCCCACGGCAGCAGGACGTTGGCCTGCGTGTGCAGGTGCAGCAGCGGTGTCCGCAGCGCGTCCAGCCCCGCGATCCACATCTTCGCCGGGGAGAAGGTGTGCATCCAGGCGATCACCCCGACCGCTCCCTGCACGGCCGCATCCCGGCACGCCGCGAGGATGTCGGTGCTGGAGGTCAGGACCGGCTTCCAGACCACCCGGACGGGGATGTCCGGCGACTCGTCGAGCCGCGCGGCGATCTGCCGGGACTGGTCGGCGACCTGCCGGAGGGTTTCCTCGCCGTACAGGCCCTGGCTGCCGGTGAGGAACCAGACCTCGGGCTGGGGGTGCGTTGACATGGTGTGTTGCCTTCCGCGGTAGGGGCCGTCACTTGAAGCGGATGCCGATGAGGCGCTGGAGAAGGATGAAGGTGAAGAGCAGCCCACCAATCACGATCTTGGTCCACCAGGAGTTGAGGCTGCCGTCGAAGGTGATCAGGGTCTGGATGACACCCAGCACCAGCACGCCCAGGACGGTGCCGAAGACGTAGCCTGACCCACCGGTGAGGACGGTGCCGCCGATGACGACGGCCGCGATCACGTCCAGTTCCATGCCGACGGCGATCAGCGGCGCACCGGAGAGCGTGTAGAACGACAGCAGGATGCCGCCGATGGCCGAGCACAGCCCGCTGACCGTGTAGACGGCGATTCGCGTCCGGCCGACCGGCAGGCCCATCAGCAGCGCGGACTGGGAGTTGCCGCCGATCGCGTACACGTTGCGGCCGAAGCGGGTGTAGGCCAGCACGTACGCGGCGACCAGGACCACGACGAACACGATCAGCACGCTGATCGACACGAAGTTCCCGCCTGGGTTTCCGACGCGCTCCTGGGACATGGTCGTCCAGAACCCGTCGGTGATGGGGATGGACGCGTCGCTGATGAACGTGCACATACCGCGGGCGAAGAACATGCCCGCGAGAGTGACGATGAACGGCTGGATGTCGAAGAAGTGAATCGCGCAGCCCATGAGGAGCCCGAGCGTCGGGCCGATCAGCAGGGCGATGACGAGCACCAGGGCCGCGGGCAGACCGTCCTGGAGCAGGGAGGCCGACACCATCGCGGTCATCGCGACCACCGAGCCGACCGACAGGTCGATGCCGCCGGTGAGGATCACGAAGGTCATGCCGACCGCGACGACGAGCAGGAACCCGTTGTCGATGAAGACGTTGAAGACGACCTGGATGTCGGAGAACGCCCGGTACTGGGACACCCCGATGCCGTACATGACCAGCAGCAGGGCGAGGGTGGCCAGGACCGGCACGTGGCGGCGGGGAACGGTGGGCCGCCAGGCGCGGCCGGTGGTCAACGAGGTGCTGCTCATGCCGGCACCTGCTCCTTCTCCCGCTGCGGCGACGCCGGCTCGGGCATCGGCCGGTTGCGGCGCCGGCTGAGCGTGGCGCGGAACGCCGGCGACTGGACGAGGCAGACAGCGATGACGACGACCGCCTTGAACAGGAGGGACGTCTGCGGCGAGATGTTCATGGCGTACACCGTGGTGGTGAGGGTCTGGATGATGAGTGCGCCGAGGATCGTCCCGCTGAGGGAGAACCGGCCGCCGGCGAGGGACGTGCCGCCGATGACCACCGCGAGGATCGCGTCGAGTTCCACCCAGAGACCGGCGGCGTTCCCGTCGGCGCTGGACACGTTGGCGGTCATCATGAAGCCGGCGACCGCGGCGCAGGCGGCGCTGACCACGTACACGAGGAAGATGACCCGTCCCGAGCGGATGCCGGCCAGTCGGCTGGCCCCGGCGTTGCCGCCGACCGACTCGACGATCAGGCCGAGGGCGGTGCGGCGGGTGAAGGCGGCGACGAGAAGGGCCGCCGCCAGAGCGATGAAGATCGCCAGTGGCAGGGTCAGGAAGTGCCCGAGCCCGATCGCCCGGTACGGGCCGGAGTTGATCGTGATGATCTGACCCTCGGTGATGAGCTGGGCGAGACCCCGACCGGCCACCATCAGGATCAACGTGGCGATGATGGGTTGGATGCCGATGACAGCGACCAGCACGCCGTTCCACACGCCGAGCACGAGCGCCGCCCCGAGGGCCAGGGCGAGTGCCGTGAAGACGGTGGAGATGCTGTTCTGGTCGGGCGCCTTGCTGATGTAGAGACAGGCGACGGCACCGCTGATGGCACAGAGCGAGCCGACGGACAGGTCGATGCCGCCGGTGGCGATGACCAGGGTCATGCCGAGGGCGACCAGGATCAACGGCGCACTCAGCCGCAGGATGTCGATCGGGGTGCCGTAGAGGTGCCCATCCTTGACCTCGATGGAGAGGAAGCCCGGCCGGTAGATCGTGTTGGCGACGATCATGAGTACGAGAACGAGTGCGGGCCAGAACAGCCGGTGGCCGGTCATCGGGCGGAGGCGGTCGGCGACGGTGCTCATCGGTTCACCTCCCCCCGCTGGGTTCCGCCGGCGATGGTCTGCATGACGCGGTCGGCGTCGAGGTTTTCGTCGTTGTCGAGCTGGGCGACCATCGTCCGGTCGCGCATGACGGCGACCCGGTGGCTCAGCCGCAGCACCTCCTCCAGCTCGGCGGAGATGAACAGCACGGCCATGCCCCCGTCGGAGAGCTCGACCACGAGCTTCTGGATCTCCGCCTTGGCACCGATGTCGATGCCGCGGGTGGGTTCGTCGAGGATCAGCAGCCGTGGCTCGGTGATGAGCCAACGGGCCAACAGCACCTTCTGCTGGTTGCCACCGGAGAGGTTGCGCACCGGCAGGTCGGGATCGGCCGGTCGGATGCTCAGCGCCTTGACGTACTTCTCGACCAGCTCGTCCTGGCGGCGACGCGGGATGGGCCGCGCCCAGCCACGCGCCGCCTGCATCGCGAGGATCATGTTCTCCCGGACCGACAGCTCGGGCACGATGCCCTCTGCCCGGCGGTTCTCCGAGCAGAACCCGATGCCGCGGTCGATGGCCTGGACGGGGGCCCGCAGGGCTGCCCGGCTTCCGTCGACAGCCACCTGGCCGTTGTCGGCGCGGTCGGCGCCGAACAGCAGCCGCGCCACCTCGGTACGCCCGGACCCGAGCAGGCCGGCCAGCCCCACCACCTCGCCGGCGTGGACGCGCAGGCTGAACGGGGCGACGGCGCCCTTGCGACCGAGCTCCGACGCCGCCACCAGGGGGGTCCCTGCGGACTGCGCGGTGACCGGCCGCTTGGGTTGCTCGTCCAGCCGCTCCAGCACGTCGAGTTCCTTGCCGATCATCTTCTCGACGAGGCTGAGCTGTGGCAGCTCCTCGGTCCGGTACTCCCCCACGAGCGTGCCGTTGCGGAGCACGGTGATCCGGTCGGCGATCTCGTACACCTGGTCGAGGAAGTGGGTGACGAACAGGGTGGCGATCCCCTCGTCGCGCAGCTGCCGCATGATCCGGAACAGGTGCGCGACCTCGCGGGCGTCCAGACTGGACGTGGGCTCGTCAAGGATGAGCACCCGCGCCCGCACGTCGATCGCCCGGGCGATGGCGACCGTCTGCTGCACGGCCAGTGAATACGACCCCAGCGGCGCGGAGACGTCGATGTCGAGGTCCAGGCGGGCCAGGAGGGCCTGCGCCCGCCGACGGACCTCGCCCCAGCGGACGGCGCCGAGACGGCGCGGCTCCCGGCCGATGAAGATGTTCTCCGCCACCGACAGGTTGGTGCAGAGATTGACCTCCTGGTAGACGGTGCTCACACCGGCTGCGGCGGCCTGCATCGGCCCGCTGAAGGCGACCTGTTCACCGGCAAGGGTGATCACGCCCTCGTCGATGCCGTAGACGCCGGTCAGCGCCTTGATCAGCGTCGACTTGCCGGCGCCGTTCTCACCCATCAGGGCGTGGACCTCGCCCGGGAAGAGCCGGAAGTCGACGTTGTGGAGGGCGCGCACCCCCGGGAAGGACTTGCTGATTCCGGTCATGCTCAGGACCGGACGGCTACCCGTCATCCCATCAGACCTCTTCTGGATGGTGTCGGCACGGAAACGAGCGACGAGTCGGGGCCGCCGTCCGGTGGACGGCGACCCCGGCGGCGGTCAGTACTTGCGGTTGGGCAGCGCCTCCTTGGCCTGCGCCTGGGTGAAGGTGGTCTCCTCGGTCTCGATCCGGGGCGGCACCTCCTCGCCGGCGTGGACCTTCTTCGCCAGGTCCATCAGCTGCGGGCCGAGCAGCGGGCTGCACTCCGCGATGAAGTTGAACTTGCCGTCCGCGAGGGCCTGCATGCCGTCCTTCACCGCGTCGACAGTGATGATGATGATGTCCTTACCGGGCACCTTGCCGGCGGCGTTGATCGCCTCCAGGGCGCCGAGCCCCATGTCGTCGTTGTGCGCGAAGAGCACGTCGATGTCCGGGTTGGCCTTGAGGAACTGCTCCATCACCTGCTTGCCGCCAGCCCGGGTGAAGTCACCGGACTGGGAGGCGACGATCTTCAGGTTCGGGTTGGCGGCGATCGCGTCGGCGAAGCCCTTCTTGCGGTCGTTGGCCGGCGCGGAGCCGGTCGTGCCCTGTAGCTCGACGATGTTCACCGGTCCGGTGGCGGACTTGGTCTGCTCGACCAGCCACTCCCCCGACAGGCGGCCCTCCTTGACGAAGTCCGAGCCGAGGAAGGTCTTGTACAGCGACTTGTCGGCGGAATCCACGGCACGGTCGGTGAGGATCACCGGGATGCCCGCGTCCTTGGCCTCCTTGAGGACGGTGTCCCAGCCGGACTCCACCACCGGCGAGAAGGCGATCACGTCGACCTTCTGCTGGATGAAGTTCCGGATCGCCTTGATCTGGTTCTCCTGCTTCTGCTGGGCGTCGTCGAACTTCAGCTCGATCCCCGCCTCGGTGGCGGCCTCCTTGATCGAGCTGGTGTTCGCCGTCCGCCAGCCGCTCTCCGCGCCGACCTGGGAGAAGCCCAGGACGATCTTGTCGTCGCCGCCGCCACCGCCGGTGTCGCTGTTGCCGCAGGCCGCCATGCTGCCCGCGAGCAGCATGGCGGCGACGATCGCGACGACGGTGCGTGTCGTTCTCCTGGTTCTCATGGTTTCTCCTCGGGTTGGTATCCGGACCGCGCCTGCCGGCGGCGTACGGGCCGGGGTGTGGTGGGGATGGTGCGAGAAGGGACGGTGTCGGTGAGGAAGCTCGTCGTGGCCGGGATCATCCGGTCGGCGGGCGTTGGCCGTAGACGTTCTGGTACCGGTCGTGCAGCGAGTCGACGTCGGCCGACGCGATCGGCAGCGGTTGCCCGAGCGCGCGGGCCAGGTGTGCGGTGCGGGCGACGTCCTCGCACATCACCGCCGCCTTGACCGCCGCGCGGGCGTCCGTGCCGATCGTGAACACCCCGTGGTTACGCATCAGCACCGCGGGCGAGCGGTGCCCGGACAGGGCGCTGACGATCCCCTTGCCGATGGCGTCCCCGCCGATCAGCGCGAACGGCCCGACCGGGATCTCCCCGCCGAACTCGTCGGCCTGGGCGGTCAGCCAGCACGGGATCGCCTCGCCCCGGGCCGCCCAGGCGGTGGCGTAACCGCTGTGCGTGTGGACGACACCGCCGACCTCGGGCATCGCCCGGTAGACGTAGGCGTGGGCGGCGGTGTCGCTGGACGGGGACCCGGCCCCGTCGACGACATTCCCGGTCAGGTCGCAGACCACCATGCTGTCCGCTGTGAGGTCGTCGTAGTCGACGCCGCTGGGTTTGATGACCATCAGGTCCTGGCCGGGGACCCGGGCCGAGACGTTCCCGGCGGTCCACGCCACCAGGTCGTACCGGGTGAGTTCGCGGTGCAGGCGGGCAACGGTCTCGCGCAGCGCGGCCACCTGCTGAATCACGTCGGTGTTCATCCGACCGCCTCCAGAACCGTGTCGGCCTGCGCCGCGGCCGCGTCGAGGGCCGCGTTCCGGATCGTCCGCAGGCGGAGCATGACGTTGTTGCCGCCGCGGCCGAAGTGGTCGTGCAGGGCGCGGTACTCGGCGTAGAGGGCGTCGTACGCACGCACGTTGTCCGGATCCGGCCGGTAGGCGCCAACGTGCACCCGGCCCATCGCGGCCGACGCCTCATGGATCGACGGATACGCCTCGGCGGCGACCGCCGCGTGGATCGCCGACCCGAGCGCCGGCCCCTGGGCGGAGCCGATGATGCTCAACGGGCGGTTGGTGACGTCGGCGTAGATCTGCATCAACAGCGGGTTCGAGGTGAGACCGCCGGCCACGACCAGGTCGGTGACCGGCACCCCGGCGTCGACGAACGCCTCGATGATCATCCGGGTGCCGAACGCGGTGGACTCCAGCAGTGCCCGGTAGACGTCCTGCGGCCGGGTGGCCAGCGTCATCCCGACGATCAGACCGCTCAGGTCGTGGTTGACCAGCAGCGAGCGGTTGCCGTTCCACCAGTCCAGCGCCACCAGGCCGTGCGCGCCGACCGGCTGGGCGGCGGCCAGCTCGGTCAACCGTTCGTGCGAGTCCACCTCGGCCGGGGCTGCGTGTGCGACGAACCAGCCGAAGATGTCGCCGACCCCGCTCTGCCCGGCCTCGTAGCCCCAGGCGCCGGGGCTGATGCCGCCGTCGACGACACCGCACATGCCGGACACCTCGGCGGGATGGGTGCCGTTGAGAACGTGGCAGGTGGAGGTGCCCATGATGGCCACCAGCCGGCCGGGCTCCAGGGCCTGGGCGGAGGCGGCCGTGACGTGCGCGTCGACGTTGCCGACCGCGACGGCGATGCCCTCCGGCAGGCCGGTCCAGGCGGCGGCCCGGGCGCTGAGGCTGCCGGCGCGGTCGCCCAGGGGCAGCAGCGGACCGTCCAGTTTGGTCACGAAGTCGGCGAAGCCCGGGTTGAGCGCGCTCAGGTATTCCCGCGACGGGTACCGGCCGTTCTGACGGATGCCCTTGTAGCCGGCGGTGCAGACGTTGCGGGTCTCGGTGCCGCACAGTTGCCACACGATCCAGTCGGCCGCCTCGATGAAGCGCTCGGCGCGCCGGTAGGTCTCCGGATCCTCCTCCAGGATCTGCAGGCCCTTGGCGAACTGCCACTCGGCGGAGATCTTGCCGCCGTAGCGGCCGATCCACGGCTCGCGCCGCTGGTGCGCCAGGGCGTTGATCCGGTCGGCGTGCGGCTGCGCGGCGTGGTGCTTCCACAGTTTCACCCAGGCGTGCGGCCGGTGGCGCAGCTCCGGGACCTCGCACAGCGGGGTGCCGTCGGCAAGGGCGGGCAGAACCGTGCAGGCGGTGAAGTCGGTGCCGATGCCGACGACCCGGGACGGATCGACGCGGGCGGCGGCCAACGCGGCGGGGACGGCGTGGCGCAGCACGTCCCGGTAGTCCTCCGGATCCTGCAGCGCCCAGTCCGGTGGCAGCGCCGGCCCGCCGCCGGGTAGCGCGGACTCGATGACACCGTGGCGGTACTCGTGCACCGCGGTCCCGACCTCCGCGCCGTCGCTGACCCGGACCACCAGGGCCCGCCCGGAGAGGGTGCCGTAGTCGACTCCGACCACGTACCGCTCACCGACACCGTCCACATTGCCCATGACCACCTCCGAACAACGATCGAGCCTAGTGTTAACGCTCACATCGAGCGTCGTCAAGACACTCGTCGGCAACAGCTCTGTAACGGGGCGGGCGCCGTCGGATCCTCGTCCCGCAAGCTCGCTGGCCGACGCGCTACCCGGCACCCGGCCCACCCAGACGTTTGCCAAGATATTTACATCGGTTGATGTAAGCGATAACATGCCTGCCACCGCGTCATTACCGGCAGCCGCCACGACCGGCGCCGACCCGCGACGTATCCCAGCGCCGGCAGTCGAGCGCCGGCACCGCTCACCCTCTCTGGATCAAGGAGGTACCCCGTGCGTAGACCGAAGAGATGGTTGACTGCTGTCCTGGGCGTCCTGGCAGTGACGCTCACGACGGCGGTCGCCGACGGCGTCGTCGCGCCCCGTCCAGCGCAGGCCCTCGACAACGGCGTCGCCCGCACCCCGCCGATGGGCTGGAACACCTGGAACACGTTCGGCTGCACCATCGACGAGACGCTCATCCGGCAGATGGCCGACGCGATCGTCAACCACGGCCTGCGTGACCTCGGGTACAAGTACGTCGTCGTCGACGACTGCTGGTTCAACCCGAACCGGGACACGCAGGGCAACCTCCAGGCGCACCCGCAGCGCTTCCCGAGTGGGATGAAGGCGCTCGGTGACTACCTGCACTCGCGAGGGCTGCTGTTCGGCATCTACCAGGGTCCCCTGGACCAGACCTGCGCCCAGTACTTCGACGCCTTCCCCGGCTCCACCGGCAGCCTCGGCCACGAGTACCAGGACGCCCGGCAGTTCGCCGCCTGGGGTGTGGACTACCTGAAGTACGACTGGTGTTCCCCCACCGGCACCATCAACGACCAGGTGGCGAGGTTCGGCATCATGCGCGACGCGCTGGCGGCCACCGGCCGGCCGATCGTGTACAGCATCAACCCGAACAGCATCCACGAGAAGACCGGGCCGCAGCGCGACTGGGGCGACGTGGCGAACCTCTGGCGGACCACCGAGGACATCACCAACGCCTGGGACACCGGCCAGACCAACGGCTACCCCATGGGCATCCAGAACATCGTCAACGTCAATGTGCCGCTGGCCGGGTACGCCGCCCCGGGCGGGTTCAACGACCCGGACATGCTGGAGGTGGGCAATGGCGGCATGACCGACACCGAGATGCGCAGTCACTTCGCCCTGTGGGCGATGATGGCCGCGCCGCTCATGATGGGCAACGACCTGCGCTCAGCCAGCGCGGCGACGCTCAGCATCCTGAGAAACCAGCATCTGATCGCGATCAACCAGGACACTCTGGGCCGGCAGGCGGTTCAGGTGTCCAACGACGGCACCCGGCGGGTACTGGCCAAGCGACTGGCCAACGGCGACGTCGCGGTCGCCCTGTTCAACCAGGGCAACTCCACGACGACGATCTCCACCACAGCGGCGGCGATCGGCAAGAGCGGAACCTCGTTCGCCCTGCGCGACGCGTGGACCAACGGCACCTCCACCACGACCGGGACCATTTCCGCGAGCGTTCCGGCGCACGGCACGGTGGTGTACCGGGTCAGCGGGGGCGGCACCACCGAGCCGCCGCCCCCGAGCACGTTCCGGCTGCGCAGCGAGTCCGCCGGGCGGTGCCTCGACGTCGACAACTCCACCACCGCCAACGGCACCGGCACGTTGATCTGGGACTGCCACGGCAATGCCAACCAGCAGATCACCCAGAGCGGCCAGACGCTGCGGATCCTCGGCAAGTGCCTGGACGTACCGCCGAACGCCGTCAACGGCACCCGGGTGCAGATCTGGGACTGCAACGGCGGCACCAACCAGCAGTGGACGTTCAACGGCAACGGCACGGTGAGCACCGTCCGCACCCCGTCGCTGTGCCTGGACGTCAACAACGGCGGCACCACCAACGGCACAACGGTCATCCTCTGGTCCTGCCACGGCAATGCCAACCAACGGTGGAGCCGGGTGTGACCGGCGGCCGGCGATCGTAGGACGGCTGCATGCCGTGATTGCGTCGACGCCCTCGGCATCGATGGGTCTTGATGATGACGGCGCACTCTGGCAATGTTACGAACATCTATGTTAGCGCTCCCATGAGCTGCGGCTCATCACACCGCTGGTCGGCCGGAAACCAGGTGGCGCTGACAACGGATCCGTCCCGCATCAATCGAGCGTGCAACACCGAAGGGAGTCACCGTGACACCACCGCTCAGACCGCACGGGCATCGCCGGTCCAGACCGAGACGTGCGCTCCTCGCGCTGCTCTCCGTCGCAACCCTGCTCGCCGCCCTGGTCGCCCCGGCCAATCCCGCCACCGCTGGTACGACACTCGGGACGTCGGCCGCGGAGAGGGGCCGCTACTTCGGCGCCGCAGTCGCTGCGCACCGCCTCTCCGACAGCCAGTACGTCACGATCCTCAACCGCGAGTTCAACTCGGTCGTCGCCGAGAACGAGATGAAGTGGGACGCCACCGAGCCCCAACAGGGCGTCTTCACCTTCGGCAACGGCGACCGGATCGTCAATCACGCACAGCCCCGCGGCATGTCGGTGCGCGGACACACCCTGCTCTGGCACGCGCAACAGCCCGGCTGGGCGCAGAACCTCTCCGGCTCAGCCCTGCGCAACGCCGCGATCAACCACGTCACCCGGGTGGCCAGCTACTACCGCGGGAGAATCCACTCGTGGGACGTGGTGAACGAGGCGTTCGCCGACGGCAGCAGCGGCGCCCGCCGCGACTCCAACCTCCAGCGCACCGGCAACGACTGGATCGAGGCGGCGTTCCGTGCCGCCCGGGCGGCCGACCCGAACGCCAGGCTCTGCTACAACGACTACAACACCGACGGCATCAACCCGAAGTCCACCGCCATCCACAACATGGTCCGCGACTTCAAGGCCCGCGGCGTACCCATCGACTGCGTCGGCTTCCAGTCCCACCTCGGCACCAGCCTGCCCGGCGACTACCAGGCCAACCTGCAACGTTTCGCCGACCTCGGCGTCGATGTCCAGATCACCGAACTCGACGTCGCCCAAGGAACCAACCAGGCCAACATCTACGCCGGGGTCACCCGCGCCTGCCTGGCCGTCACCCGCTGCACCGGCATCACCGTCTGGGGGGTCCGGGACAGCGACTCCTGGCGGGACGACAACCCGCTCCTGTTCGACCGGAACGGAAACAAGAAGCCGGCGTACACGGCCACCTTGGACGCCCTCAACGCCGGCGGGCCGAGCAACCCGGGGCCGATCGACACCAGCGCCTGGTACGTGCTGGTGAACCGTAACAGCGGCAAGGCGCTGGACCTGTACAACCTGGCCACCGCTGACGGCGCGCGGATCACGCAGTGGACGCGGCACAACGGCGCGAACCAGCAGTGGCAGTTCGTGGACTCGGGAGGTGGCTACTACCGGGTCAAGTCCCGACACTCCGGCAAGGTCCTCGACGTGTACAACTGGTCGACCGCCGACGGCGGTGCGATCGTCCAGTGGTCCGACCACAACGGCACCAATCAGCAGTTCCGACTGGCCGACTCGGACGGCGGTCACGTCCGCCTGATCAGCCGGCACAGCGGCAAGGTGGTGGAGGTGCAGGGCGCCTCCACCGCTGACGGCGGCAACATCGTGCAGTACGCCGACTGGAACGGCGCCAATCAACAGTGGCAACTCGTCCGGGTCGGGTGACACCCCTCAGCGAACGGACCAGCAAGCGCACCGGTCCGGCGGAGCCTCCGCCGGACCGGAGGCGCTGCGTCGACGCGCCGAACGACACCAGCAGCGCGTCTCAACCGCTGCTTGAGCTGGCTGTGATCAGCCTCGATCGGGTTGTTCGCGTACTGCTCGACGTGGTGTCATGCCTGCGGGATCAAGTCGTCGAGCACGGCCCCTGCTCCGGATCAGCCGCTTCGGCGGTTACCCCACTGGCGCGGGCTCTGGACCGAGCCCCGGCCGCCGAGGCTCTGACCCTTCCCATACGGTTGCGGCGACGCGACCTTGCCCTTCGCGCGTCGGGCAGCCCGATTCGAGTAGACGGCAGGGTCGCCGGTCTCGGTCTCGGTGGGCGTGTCCGCATCGTCGGCGTGAGCGCCTTGAACGGATTCGGGCTCCGGCATCGGTATCTCCCTGGATTCGTCGGGTGCCCTGCGGACCGTCGCCAGCCGGCGGACGCGGACTGCTCGACGCCGGTGTGGGCGCCTTGACGGTATCGCAACGGCGAGCCCGTCCGATGGACGGTCCGTGGCCCAAGCGCCGGCGAGCGTGTAGCGGTCGGCGCACCGGACCCCTCGCCCGAACACCACCAGCACCAGCACCAGCACCAGGGCAGTCGACGGTGTCATGCGCTCCCCTGGCTGCAGTCCACGTCCTCGCCGGTACGACGTCGGACGGCACGCCCGCGCCGGCCCGAGACCCGCTCCGGCCGCCCGGCCGCCGCCCGGCCAGGTTCATGGCTTCCGGGGCGGGACAAACGGTGGTGCGCGGGACCGGGTCCGCTGACAGGATGCCCGGATGGACCTCGACTCCGGCGCCGGGCTGCTGCACCGACTCACGTCGTACGTGCCGAACCGCGAGTGGGACGTACCCGTCGACCACCCGGCCGTGCGCGGCGACCTCGTCCCGAACGACCCCGCGGCGCTGCCGCCGCCGATGAAGGGCTACCCGGACGCGCTTCCCGTCCTCGCCCTGCCGCGGGAGCTGCCCGACCCCGGCATCGCCGCGACGGCCGTCCTCGCGGGTGTCCCCGCTCCGACGCGGCTGCTCGACGCGGCGCAGCTCGGCCGGGTGCTCTTCCTCGGCGCCGGCGTCGTCCGCACCGCGGAACGCAACGGTCGCCGGGTCCTCTACCGCGCCTCGGGTTCGGCGGGGGCCCGCTTCCCGCTGGAGGTCTACGCGAGCACGCGCGGCGTCGCGGGGGTCCCGGACGGCGTGCACTGGTACGACGCGACACGGCATGGGCTCGTCCAGGTCGCACCCGCCGCCGCCGGCACGGTCACCACGCTCGTCGTGACCGGCGTGCCGTGGCGGACCGGGTGGCGCTACGCCGAACGCGGGTGGCGACATCTCTACTGGGACGCGGGAACGCTGCTGTCCCAGCTGTCGGCGGCGGCCGACAGCGCCGGCCTCTCGCCGCAGCTGCGGTCCCTGTTCCCGGACGCCGCGGTGCGGGACCTCGTCGGCGCGGACGGGGTGCACGAGTACCCGCTGGCCCTGCTCTCCCTGGGCGACGGCGAGCCGGCGATCGGGCCCACCGCACTGGCGGCCCCGGGTGAGCTGCCGCCGGTCGAGCTGCCACTGTGCACTGCGGCGCAGCGCGCGGGCGAGCGGGACGAACTCGGCACGCCCTGGCCGCGGACGGCCGCGCTCCCGGACTTCCCGCCGTCCGACCCCCTCGATCAGGTGGTGCGCCGGCGCGGTTCACAGCGACGCATGGACCGGACCCGCACCCTGCCGCGCCACCTGCTGGAGTGGCCTCTCGCCGCGGCGCTGCGCGGGGTGCGGGTGCCGCACTGGGTCGCCGTCCACGGTGTCGACGGTGTGGCGCCCGGCCTCTACCGCTGGCCTGATTTGTCGACGCCGGTCCGCGCCGGCAACCTGCGCGACGAGCTGCTCCGGATCTGCCTGGACCAGTCGCTCGCCGGCGACGCCGCGTACGTCGTCATCGCGGCCACCCGACTGTCGTCACTGGACGACCGCGGCTACCGTGACGCCCAACTCGCGGCAGGGCTGGTCGAGGGCCGGCTGCACCTGGCCGCATACGCCCTCGGCGCGGGCGCCTCCGGCATGACCTTCCTCGACTCGGAGGTCCCGGGTCTGCTGGACGAGCCGGACGACCTGGCGACGCTGCTCTTCACGTGCGTGGGTATCCCGGAGTACACCTCGCGCAGCGGCGGCGACCCGGGTGCGCCGGTCGAGGTCCGGCCCGTCGTGCCCCGCCTCGGATCGCGCTGACCCGGGCCGGGGCGACGCCGTTCCTGACGGACAGTGCTCGGTCAGCCGTGGCCGTGCTGCCTCCCGGCAACCTGGCGACGCAGTTCGTGCCGCGCCAGGGCGTTCTTGTGCACCTCGTCCGGTCCATCGGCGAACCGCAGGGTGCGGATGCGGGCGTAGGCGGCCGCCAGCGGGAAGTCCTGGGAGAGGCCGGCGGCGCCGTGCACCTGGATCGCCTTGTCGAGGATCCACTGGACGGTCGTGGGGGTGGCGATCTTGATCGCCTGGATCTCGGTGTGCGCGCCCTTGTTGCCGACGGTGTCCATCAGCCAGGCCGTCTTGAGCACCAGCAGGCGCAGCTGCTCGATCCGCACCCGGGACTCGGCGATCCAGTCTCGGATCACGCCCTGCTCGGCCAGCGGCCTGCCGAACGCGATCCGCCGCTCGGCGCGACCGCACATCAGCTCGACGGCCTGCTCGGCGACGCCGATGGAGCGCATGCAGTGGTGGATGCGGCCGGGACCGAGACGGGCCTGGGCGATCGCGAAGCCGTCGCCTTCGCCGCCGATCAGGTTCTCCACCGGCACGCGTACGTCGTGGAACTCCAGCTCGGCGTGCCCGCCGTGGTCGTGGTCGTCGTACCCGAACACCTCCATGCCCCGCTTGATCACCAGACCCGGGGTGTCCCGTGGGACCAGCACCATGGACTGCTGACGGTGCCGCTCGGCGTCCGGGTCGGTCTTGCCCATGACGATGAGGATCCGGGCGTTCGGGTTCATCGCGCCGGTGATCCACCACTTGCGTCCGTTGATCACGTACTGGTCGCCGGACCGCTCGATCCGGGTCGCGATGTTCGTGGCGTCCGAGGACGCCACGTCCGGCTCGGTCATGGCGAACGACGACCGGATCTCGCCGTCCAGCAGCGGCTCCAGCCACTGCTTGCGCTGGTGCTCGGTGCCGAACATCGCCAGCACCTCCATGTTGCCGGTATCCGGGGCGGCGCAGTTCAGGGCGGCGGGCGCCAGGTGGCTACGTCCGGTGATCTCCGCCAGCGGGGCGTACTGGAGGTTGGTCAGGCCGGCTCCGTGCGTACCCGGCAGGAAGAGGTTCCACAACCCGCGCTTCCGCGCCGCGGCGCGCAGCTCCGCCAGCACCGGCACCGCGTCCCAGGCCCAGCGGTTGCCGAGCTGCCCGAGCTGCTCGTGGAAGGCGTGCTCCGCCGGGTAGACGTGGCTGTCCATGAAGTCCAGGAGGTTGTCCCGCAGCCCCTCGGTCCTCGGGTCCAGGGCGAAGTCCATCAATGCTCCTTGAGGTAGGTCAGGCCCGCGTCGAGCAGCAGCTCGGTGACCTCGCCGAGGCCCTCGAAGCCGGAGCCGACGGTCTGGCCGCGCACATGGCGGTAGTGGATGCCCTCGATGATCGCGGCCAGCTTGAAGGCCGCCAGCCCGAGGTGGAAACCGAGGGGCGGGAGGGGGCGGGTGCTGATCGCCGCGTACCGGTCGAGGATCTCGTCCTCGGTCAGGAAGCCGGGCGCGGACGAGGCGTCGGCGACCGCCAGCCCGACGAGCCGCCCCAGGCGCTGGTAGAGCACCAGTAGCGCCAGGTCGGTCAGTGGGTCGCCGAGGGTGGCCATTTCCCAGTCGATGACGGCCGCGAGGCGGTCGCGGTCGTCGGTGAGGACGTTGTCGAGGCGGTAGTCGCCGTGCACGATGCCCGGCGTCGACTCGCTCGGCACGCCGGCCGCCAGCCGGGCGTGCAGCTCGTCGGCGGCCGGCAGGTCCCGGCAGTACGACGCGTCGAGCTGCTTCTTCCAGCGGCTCACCTGCCGAGCCAGGAAGCCGTCGGGCCGGCCGAAGTCGGCCAGCCCCACGGCCACCGGGTCGACCGCGTGCAGGGCGGCCAGGGTGTCGACCAGCCGGGTCGAGATCACCCGGGTACGTTCCGCACCGAGCCGCTCAAGCTCGGCCGCGTGCCGGTACGCCGTGCCGTCGACCCGCTCCATCACGTAGAACGGGGCGCCCAGCACGTCGGCGTCGGAACAGGACGCGTACGTCTTCGGCACCGGCACGTCGGTCGTCAAGAGCGCCGACATGACGCGGTACTCCCGGCTCATGTCGTGTGCGGTGGCCAGCACGTGGCCCAGCGGCGGCCGCCGGACGATCCAGGTCCGCCGCCCATCACCGACCTCGTAGGTGAGGTTGGACTTGCCGCCGGCGACCAGCCGGGCGGTCAGCTCCCCGGCCGCCTCGGGAATCGAGGCGGCGAACCAGTCGGAGAGCCGGGCCAGGTCGAGGCCCGGCGGGTCGGGTCGCTCGGCGGCGGTCACGGCACCAGGATGCTGACGGTCTCGACCACGCACGCCGGCTTCTCGGCGCCGGCCAGCTCGACGGTCACCTTCGCCGTCAGCTGGTAGCCACCGCCGCCGCGCACCAGCGACAGCAGCTCCACCCCGGCCCGCACCTGGGAGTCGACGGGGACCGGGGAGGGAAAGCGCAGCTTGTTGGCGCCGTAGTTCACGCCCATGTTGAGCCCCTCCACCTTGTACACCTGCCAGACCAGCATCGGCACCAGCGACAAGGTCAGGTATCCGTGCGCGATGGTCCTGCCGAACGGGCCGTGCGCCGCTTTCGCGGGGTCGACGTGGATCCACTGGCGGTCACCCGTCGCCTCGGCAAAGGCGTCGATCTGCTGCTGGGTGACGGTGTGCCAGTCGGAGTAGCCGAGGTGGGTGCCGACCGCCTGCTCCAACTCCTCGATGCCGTGGAAGACCTTCATCATCTCTCCTTTCCCGGTCAGGCCTTCGGCCCGCCGGCGACGTACAGCACCTGGCCGGACACGAAACCGGCTCCCTCGCTGGCGAAGAACGACACGGCGTGCGCGATGTCCTCCGGCGTGCCGGTGCGGGCGACCGGGATCTGCGCCGCGGCGGCGTTCTTGAAATCCTCGAACGACATGCCGACCCGGGCCGCGGTGGCGGCGGTCATCTCGGTCTCGATGAAGCCGGGGGCGATCGCGTTCGCCGTGACGCCGAACTTCCCCAGTTCCAGGGCGAGCGTCTTGGTGAAGCCCTGCAGGCCGGCCTTGGCGGCCGCGTAGTTGGCCTGACCGCGGTTGCCCAGCGCCGAGGTGCTGGACAGGTTGACGATCCGCCCCCAACCGGCCTTGGTCATGTAGCCCTGCACGGCGCGGGTGACGAGGAACGAGCCACGCAGGTGCACGTTCAGGACCGCGTCCCAGTCGTCGGCGGTCATCTTGAACAGCAGGTTGTCGCGGGTGATGCCGGCGTTGTTGACCAGCACGGTGGGCTCGCCCAGCTCCCCGGCGATCCGGTCCACGGCGGCCTGCACCGCCTGCTCGTCGGCGACGTCGGCGCCGACGGCCAGGGCACGACCGCCACCGGACTCGATCTCTCCGACGACCGGCTTGCACGCGGCTTCGTCCAGGTCGACGACGGCGACGGCGAAGCCGTCCCGGGCAAGGCGCTTGGCGACGGCGGCGCCGATGCCACGCGCCGCTCCGGTGACGACTGCGGTGCGGGTGACGGTCATGGGGTCAACTCCTCGGTGCGGGCGGGATGGGGCGGGTCGGCTCCGGGCCGCGGCCGTGGGAGGCCGGTGCGAGAGGCGGGAAGCAACTCCGCGATCGCGGTCCGCGTGGTGTCGGCGTCGGTGTGCAGCAGCGCCCGCATGCCTACCGCGCGGGCGCCGAGCACGTTCGGTTCGGCGTCGTCGACGAAGAGCACCCGGTCGGCCGGCAGTCCGAGCCGATCCAGGGTGAGGGCGTAGATCGGGGCGAGCGGCTTGCGCAGGCCCACCTCGCCGGAGATGACGACGGGATCGAAGAGCCCGTCGATCAGCTCGCGCGGGTACGTGTTGCCCCAACTGTTGGAGAGCAGCCCGACGCGCACGCCGACGTCGCGCAACTGGCGGGCCAGGGCGAACATCGCCGGGTCGGGGCGCATCCCGGCGAACAGCCGGGCCAGGACGCCGACCGGGTCGATCGCACGCCCGTCGAGCGTGGTGAGCTCGGCGGCGAGCAGCGCGTCGAACTCGTCGACGGTCAGCGCCCCGGTCTCCAGGCGGTGGACGGGGGTGCCGTCCGGGGCGTCGCGGGACAGCCAGGCCTTGAGCGTGCGCGAGAACGACGCCGGGTCGATGCCGTCGGCGTGCAGCCACGCGGCGATCGAGTCCCGGACCGGTCCGGTGAGCACGCCGCCGTAGTCGAAGACCACGGCGTCCACCCGGTTCGCGGCGCTCACGCGACGTACACCACCCGGCCGACGGTGAGGCCGTCGGCGAGCTCCTGCACCCCGTCGGCCACCTCGCCGAGCGCGAGGCGTTGGCTGACCAGGGGTCGTACGGCGCCCTGGGCGGCCAAGGCGGTGAGGGCACGATGGCATTCGGCGACGGCCGCCGGGTCGTAGCGGTGGTACAGGCCCCAGTGCAGGCCGACGATCGAGTAGTTCTTGACCAGGGCGTGGTTGAGCGTGGCGGACTGGATCTGACCACCGGCGAAGCCGACCACGAGGATCCGACCCTCGAAGGCGATGCACTTGGTCGAACGCTGGTAGGTCTCGCCGCCGACCGGGTCGTAGACGACGTCGGCACCCTGGCCGCCGGTCTCGGCCCTGACCACCTCGACGAAGTCCTCTTCGCGGCGGTCGACGACCACGTCGGCGCCCAGTGCGCGGGCCACCGCCTCCTTCTCCGGGCCACCCACGACGCCGATCACGCGGGCGCCGGCCGCCTTGCCCAGCTGGACGGCGGCGCTGCCGACGCCGCCGGCCGCGGCGTGCACCAGCAGCGTCTCGCCCGCGCGCAGTCCGGCCCGGCGGTGCAGGCCGAACCAGCCGGTCTGGTAGCCGATGTAGAGCGAGGCCGCCTCGGCGTCGTCGAGCGCCGCGGGCGCGGGGAACGTAGTCGCCGCGTTCAGCAGCGCGAACTCACCGAACCCGCCGAACGGCAGCACCGCGCCGCCGAGCACACGGTCACCGATGGCGAACCCGTCGACGCTGTCGCCGAGCGCCACGACCTCGCCACACAGCTCGACACCCGGGGTGAAGGGGAGCTCCGGCTTGACCTGGTACTCGCCGCGGCACATCAGGACGTCGGGGAAGTTGGCCGGACAGGCCAGCACCTTCACCACGAGCTGCCCGGGACCTGGCTCCGGGTCCGCCACGTCGTTGAGCCGCAGGACGTCGCGGGGCTCACCGAGCTCGGCGACCCGCCATGCCTTCATCGAAGTGCCCCCTGGTCCTCGAGTCGTCGCTGGAGCTTGTTCATGGCGTTCAGCCACCGGTCGGTGTCGAGGGCGCGGTGGGTGTAGTAGTCGGCCACCTGCGGATGCGGGAGGACCAGGAACCGGTCGTCGTGCAGGGCCTGCCACGTCGCTTCGGCGACGTCCTCCGGCGTGAGCGCCGCATCGTGGCTGAGCAACTCCTGCAGCGGCGCGGCGTCGTCGAGCATCCGGGTCTGCACGCCCTGGGGGCAGATCGCCTGCACCACGACCCCACGGTGCCGGTAGGTCGCCGACAGCCACTCGGCGAACGCGAGGCAGGCGTGCTTGCTGACCGAGTACACCGCGCTCCCGAGCATCGTGAGCAGCCCGGCCGCCGACGCGGTCACGACGAAGCGACCGGAGCCGCGCTCCACCCATCCGGGCATCAGCAGTCGCGCGGCCCGCACGTGCGCCATGACGTTCACCTCGTGGGTGGCGGCCCAGTCCTCCTCGGCGGCCCACAGCCCGTGGCCACGGTCGATGCCGGCGTTCCCGAACCAGATGTCGATGGCGCCCAGGTGACCTCGGGCCGCCTCGACCAGCGCGGCGACCCCCTGCCCGCCGGCGGCGTCACCGGGAGCGGCGAAGCCACCGATCTCCTGGGCCACCCGGATGGCCGCCTCGGCGTCGAGGTCGTTGACCACGACCCGCGCTCCCCCAGCGGCGAGTCGGGTGGCCAGAGCACGGCCGATGCCGTGGCCGGCGCCGGTGACGACGACGCCCTTGTCCCGTACCGACATCAGACACCTCCGGTCAGGGTGACGCCGCCGTCGACGACCAGCAGCTGACCGGTCATCCAGGCGGCGTCCTGGGAGAGCAGGAACGCGACGACGCCGCCGATGTCGTCGGGGACGCCGAGCCGCTTGAGCGGGTACGCCGCAGCCACCTGCTCCTCCCGACCCTCGTAGAGGGCGGTGGCGAACCTCGTCTTCACTACGGCCGGGGCAACGGCGTTCACCCGGATGCCCGGGCCGAGCTCCACGGCGAGCTGCTGGGTGATGTGGGTGAGCATCGCCTTGCTGGCGCCGTAGAAGCCGATGCCGGGCGCGGGCCGGACGCCGGCCACCGAGGAGACGTTGACCACGGCACCGCCGTGCTCCCTCATCCAGCGCCGATGGACCTGCTGCACCCAGGACAGGGCGGCCAGGCAGTTCACCTCGAAGACCTTGCGGGCCGCGGCCAGGTCCATCTCGACCATCGGGCCGTACGCCGGGTTGATGCCGGTGTTGTTGACCAGAAAGTCGGCGCTGCCAAAGGTGTCGACCGCGCGCGCGACCACGTCGGCCTGGTGGTCGGCGTCGTCGGCGTGGCCGGCGACGCCGAGCGTGTGTTCGGGGCCCAGCTGGGCGACCGCCCGGTCGAGCGCCTCCCGCTTGCGGCCGGTGATGACGACCTTGGCTCCGTCGGCGACCAGCCGCTCGGCAACGGCGAAACCGATGCCCCGGCTGGCGCCGGTGACGATCGCCGTCCGTCCGGTGAACCTCTCTGCCATCGGCGGTGGCGGGACGCTCGCTGCTTCGGGCACGGTCTCCCCTCCAAACTTACTAAGCGCTTGCTTAGTAGTACAGTTGATGAAGTGTGCGACACACCGCGGCCGCCGTCAACAGGTCGGACCTCGCCGGCAGGTGTCCGCCTCGTCCAGCGGCACCGTGGTGCCACTGCCCGGGCGAGACTCAGGAAGGAAGGATGGACGCGTTGACCGACACGGCCGAGCACTCCCGCGCCGACGTCACCCGCGCCCGGCTGCTCAAGGCGGCCGTCAGCGCGTTCGCCGAGCGAGGCTTCCACGGCACGACGACACGCGACATCGCCGCGGCGGCCGGGCTGAGCCCGGCCGCGCTCTACGTGCACCACAAATCCAAGGAGGAGCTGCTCTACCTGATCTCACGATCAGGACACGACCACGTGCTGCGGCAGGTGCAGGCCGCGATCGCGTCGTCCGACGACCCGACCACGGCGCTACGGCGGGTGGTCCACGACTTCGTCGTCACCCACGCCCGCGACCACACCAGCACGCGCGTCGTGAACTACGAGCTGTCCGCACTCAGCCCCGAGCACCTCGCCGAGATCCGCGAACTCCGCCACCGCATCGAGCAGGCGATCCGCCAGCTCGTCGAGGCGGGCGTCACCGAAGGGGTCTTCGACACCCCCGACCCGCGGATGGCGGCCGCGGCCCTGCTGTCGCTGGGCATCGACCTCGGCCGGTGGTACCGCGATGACGGCGGCTGGAGCCCCGAGCACATCGCCGCCCAGTACGCCGAGATGGCGCTGCGCATCGTCGGCGTTCCCTGATAGACACGTCGGCGCTCGCCGATGTTCCCGCCGAGCCGAGCACGGTGGCTTCAGCCGCGCGGCCGCGGCGCTCGACCTCGCCCAGCCGACGCTGTCGCAGTCGGTGCGCGCACTCGAACGCGAACTGCGTCGCGCTGCCATGATCACCTTGTCCGTAGCGCCCTACCCTGCGCCGAGCGCTGACAGCGGGGTCAGCCCGGCAGCGGCGCACGGGCACGCAGCAGCGCCGCGGCCTGCTCGCACCACGTGCGGTTCTCCTGCTCGAACCGGCGGCCGCGCAGACACGTCAGGTACGGCCCGATCCGGTCGCCTTCGCGCAGGAACGTCTCCTCGTCCAGCTCGCCACGCAACCGCCGGAGCATCCGGTCGAAAATCTCCACCTTCGCCGCGGCCGCGACCGCCCGCTCCTCGAGCTGGGCGATGACCGGGGCCGGGTCCAGCCGGTCGACGGCTTGAACCATGACGAGCAGGTCCTCCCGGATGGACGTCGGCTTCGACGGCGTCGCGGTGAACGCGGCCAGCTCCGCGAGGCCGGCATCGGTGACCGTGAACAGCCGCTTGTTGGGCCGGTCGTGCTGGATGACCTGCCGGCCGGCGATCAGCCCCTCGCGCTCCAGCTTGGCCAGTTCGGCGTAGAGCTGCTGGGGCACCGCGTACCAGAAGTTCGCCAGCGACACGTCGAAGACCTTGGCCAGCTGATACCCGCTGTACTCGCCGTCGAGCAGTGCCGCCAGCACCGCGTGGCGCAGCGCCATCGCCACACCTCCCGCTTCCCTCGTCGCATAGTCAGTGATATGACTACTCCTATCGTTGACTATAGGGGAGGCAGCCGTGACGACCATCGAGCGGTTTCGTGCCGCCGTGGAGGACCGGGACCTGGCCGCGTTCGACGGGCTGTTCAGCCCGAACGTGCGCTTCTACAGCCCGGTGAAGTTCACGCCGTTTCAGGGGGCGCAGGCCGTTCACGGGCTCCTCGGCGTCCTCCTGCGCACCTTCGAGGACTTTCGGTACGTCGGGCAGCTGGCCGGCGAGGCCGAGATCGGCACGGCAGGCCGGCCGGTCGAGTCGCACATCCTCATCTTCCGCGCGACCGTGCGCGGCAAGCAGATCCACGGCCTCGACCTGCTCCAGCTCGGCGACGACGGTCTGATCGAGGAGCTGACGGTCATGGTCCGCCCCCTGTCCGCCGTCACCACGTTGAGCGAGGCGGTCGTCGCCGGCCTTGCCGCCGACGGCATCGCCTCATGATCCTGGAGGACGCGAGATGAAACTCGGATACACCACCGGCTACTGGTCCTCTGGCCCACCCGTCGGCGTCACCGAGGCCATCGCGGAGGCCGACCGGCTTGGCTTCGACTCGGTCTGGGCCGCCGAGGCGTACGGGTCGGACTGCCTGACCCCGCTCGCCTGGTGGGGCGCCAGCACCTCCCGGGTGCGGCTGGGCACCAACATCATGCAGATCTCGGCCCGTACGCCGACCGCGGCCGCGATGGCGGCACTCACCCTCGACCACCTGTCCGGCGGTCGGTTCATCCTCGGGCTCGGGGCCTCCGGCCCGCAGGTCGTGGAGGGATGGTACGGCCAGCCGTACCCGCGGCCGCTGGCCCGCACCCGGGAGTACATCGAAATCGTCCGCGCCGTCCTGGCCCGCACCGGTCCGGTTGAGTACGACGGCGCGTTCTACCAGCTGCCGCAGCGCGGCGGCACCGGCCTGGGCAAGCCGTTGAAGTCCACCGTCCACCCGCTGCGCACCGACATCCCGATCTTCCTCGCCGCCGAAGGGCCGAAGAACGTGGCGCTGGCCGCCGAGATCGCCGACGGCTGGCTGCCGTTGTTCTTCTCCCCCAAGGCGGACGGCTTCTACCGCGCCGCGCTGGCCGAGGGCTTCGCCCGACCGGGCGCCCGCCGGGGCCCGGACGAGTTCGAGATCGCCGCGACCGTGCCGATCGTCGTCGACGACGACGTGGAGCGGGCGGCCGATCGGATCCGGCCGTTCGTCGCGCTGTACGTCGGCGGCATGGGTGCCAAGTCGGCCAACTTCCACCGGGACGTCATCGCCCGCCTCGGCTACGAGCGGGAGTGCGACGTCATCACCGAGGCGTATCTGGCGGGCAACAAGCAGGAGGCGATCGCCGCCGTGCCCACCGCGCTGGTGGAGGACATCGCGCTGATCGGGCCGACCGCAAAGATCAAGGACGAGCTGCAGCGGTGGCGCGAGAGCGTGATCACCACCCTGCTGGTCTCGGGCGGCCCACAGCAGCTGCGCCAGATCGCCGAGCTGGTCGACTGACGACACGCGTCGACCGTGGAAGGCAACTCTCCTGCGCGGAACCCCTCGCCGAGGACCAATCTTCCGAGGTCGTCTTCTCTCTCCATTGCCCGGGCCCACGACGACTATGGTGTGATCATGGCTGGCGACCAGGTTGACGAGGCCGCCTCGGAAGCACTCCGCCTGACGCTGCAGAGTCAGCGCACCGGTGAGGAGTCATTCTTCGACCGCGGCCCGGGCTATGCACGGCTCCCCGGCGACCGCTCGTACGCGGAGGTCGACCGGGTGTGAGGAGATCGGCACGGGACCTGATCGAACTGGTCATCGACCACGGCACGTGGGTGTCGTGGGATGAGACGCTTGCCGATCCGGCCCCGCTCGACGCCGAGTATGCGGCTGCCCTGGCCGCCGCGCGCCGGACTACAGGCGTCGACGAGGCGGTCATCACCGGCGCGGGCCGGCTCGGCGGGCGGCGGGTCGCCGTCATCGCCGGCGAATTCGCATTTCTCGGCGGCTCGATCGGCGTCGCGGCGGCCGAGCGGCTCACCCGGGCCGTCGAGCGGGCGACCGCCGAGCGGATTCCGTTGCTTGCCGCGCCCGCGAGCGGCGGCACCCGTATGCAGGAAGGCTCGATCGCGTTCGTGCAGATGGTGAAGATCAGCCAGGCGATCACCGCGCACAAGGTCGCGGGGCTGCCATACCTCGTATACCTGCGGCACCCGACAACCGGCGGCGTGTACGCGTCGTGGGGGTCCCTCGGGCACCTGACAGTCGCCGAGCCGGGCGCGCTGATCGGCTTCCTCGGGCCGAAGGTGCACGAGGCGCTGACCGGCTCGCCGTTCCCGGCCGGCGTGCAGGTCGCCGAGAACCTCCACAAACACGGTCTGATCGACGCGGTCGTTGCGCCGGAGCAGGTGGCGCCGCTGGCCGAGCGGGCGCTGGCCACTCTCAGCGCGCCGCGCCGCCTCCCCCGTACCCCGATTCCGATGGAAGACCCGCCCGGCGAATGCACCGCCTGGGACGCCGTCCGGCGATCCCGCCGGGCAGACCGTCCCGGAATCCGCCGCCTGCTGAGACACGCCGGCCGGGATGTCGTGCCGTTGCACGGTACGCAGAGCGGGGAAACCGGAGCCGGTGTGATCGTGGCGCTGGCCCGTTTCGGGGAAGCCCCCGCCGTGGTTGTCGGACACGACCGGCGCGACAGCCCGCCTGACCCCGCCGGCCTGCGGGCCGTCCGGCGGGGGTTCAAGCTCGCCGCAGAGTTGGGCCTGCCCGTCGTCACCGTTGTCGACACGCCGGGCGCCGCCCTGTCGCCACAGGCCGAGGAGGGCGGCCTGGCCGGGGAGATCGCCCATTGCCTTGCCGATCTCGTCACCCTGCCGGTGCCGACCCTGTGCGTGTTGTTGGGTCAGGGCAGCGGCGGCGCCGCCTTGGCCCTGCTGCCGGCCGACCGTGTCATCGCCGCAGCGCACGGCTGGCTCTCGCCGCTGCCGCCGGAGGGCGCGTCGACGATCCTCCATCGCACCGTCGAGCGGGCGCCGCAGGTCTCCGCCGCGCAGGGCATCCGCGCGCAGGACCTGTGGGCAAGGGGCATTGTGGACCGGATCGTGGCCGAGCGACCAGACGCCGCCGACGAGCCCGCGGCGTTCCTCGACCGGCTGGGGGCGGTACTGGCGCACGAGCTGGCCACCCTGCTCGACGTCGACCCGGCGGACCGCCTCCAGGCCCGCCGGGTCCGTTACCGTCAACTCTGACCGCAGACTCTCGCCGAATGGAACCCGTTCCTTCAGCTGCCCGTCCGCGGTCACCCGTCGGCCCTGGGGCCGACACTCGCTCGTCCGGCCGGGACAGGTCGACACGGTTTCCTGCCCGCAAACCGATGGCGACCGGGTCCTGGTTCAACCTAGGCCGTACGAGCAGGTCTGCCGCCCCGGCGTCGGTCACCGGACCTGTGCGCGGCGAGGAGAGCCTTCATCGGCCGGGGCCGGTACGCGCAAGCCAGGTGGTGAGCATCCGGCTGGTGTCGTCGCCGAGTGCCCCGCCGCTGTTGCGGCCAACGCGACGAGCTCGCCGTGCTGCGCATGCCGGTCCATCCGCCGGCCGAGGGTGTTGCGCAGGATCGGCCCGCTGATGCGCTTATCAACGGCCCGGTCGATGGCTCGGGCCACAGCCGGTGGCAGCGGGACGAGCGCGAGCTTGCCAAAGAACCGACAGGCGCCGCGACACCGTCGAGGGCTGGCACCGGCGGACGTCCTGCAGCCAGCGCATGTACCGCTCGACGTCGATGCGCGCCATGGCGAGCGGATCAAGAGCTTGGTCGGTGCACCAACGAAGGAAGACTCGCAGGTCGGACTCAGCATGGACGCGAGTCTGCCCACGGTAGCGGCCCAAGAAGGCGGACACCGCGGCACGCAGAACGAGCTGATCAGTCGATACAACGCTGGAAGCGGAAGCAGGAGAGGTTGTCATACATCACCGTGCGTCACCAGCGGTAATGAACGCCAGTCCACCCGGAGCGGCATGACAGCCCATGTGACCTTGGGGCAGCAGTGCCGGGTAGCGCCGCGCCCGGCGGACCGCACGGCACCGCCTCTTCTGGCAGGATCCGTCGGATGCGCAGACTGATGGTGCTCCTTCTCGTGATGGCTGTTGCCGGCTGCGGCGACGGTGACGCGACCGAGACGGGGGCCACCGAACAGTTCAACCAGGGCGGCGTCAGTATGGAGCCGACGGTCAGGGCCGGCGAGGTTGTCACCGCACGGACAGTAACCGGCACGTATGAGGCACGGCGCGGCGATGTCGTCCTGATCCGTTCCCCCGGCGGTCTGTGGGGTGACCGTAAGGCGCCGCTACTCAAACGCGTCGTCGCGGTCGGCGGCGAAACCATCGCCTGCTGCGATACCTCGGGCAAGGTGACGGTCGACGGTAAGCCGCTGGCCGAGCCGTATGTGGCTGAGGACGCGTCGCTCGACGAGCCGCCGAATCCGAACTACTGCGGGCCGCGCCGGTTCGCCGCGGTTACCGTGCCGGCCGACTCCGTCTTCGTGATGGGCGATAACCGCGCCCGGTCGAACGACTCCCGATGTGCCGGGCCGGTGCCGGTGTCGTCGGTCTTCGCCGTAATGGCCGACTGACCAGGGCGCACCTGGCACTCGCCATGGAGTGCCGAGGTGGCCGACGCTAAGTGCTCGGACGGCGGCAGTTGAGTACGTCATCTGCGGATGATCCGCGGAGCGCTGACATCGCGGTTGTCGATGAGGATATCGGCTCGCTGTTGCGGGGAGCAGGCTCTGAAGTAGATGCGCTGGGCCTCCACGTAGCGCCGCATGCTCGGGTGCTCTGGATCGGGGTTCGTGCCGTCACGAGCGGCCATACGCCTGGCCGTTTCATCGAAGGGGACATCCAGGAACACCGACAAGTCCCAGGCCATGACGATCTCGTCCCGATGCAGAAAGAGCCCGTCGACGACGAGCACCGTCCCAGGAAGGGCAGTAAGGGGTTCCGGGTCGAGGATGATGTCGGTCGCGAGGTCATGCGCGGCTGGCCGGTATCGCCGGGAGCCGGCCGGGCCGAACGGATCCAGGACGTCGCTCTGGAATCGCGGGTAGTTGTATGAGTCCTGCCAGAAGCCTTCCGGCGACTCGCGTCCCTGTCGGTACCGGAGCGCTCGGACGTTGTGGAAGTCGTCGAGTGATATCCGCACGACACGGCGGCCGAGAGCGCGCACGGCCGCGGCGAGTTCGTCGGCGAAGGTGCTCTTGCCGGAGCCGTCCGGGCCGTCGACAGCAACGCGGAGACATCGAGGGCCGTCGGGTGCGGGAATGCGCTGTGCGACCTTCCCAATGACGTCACGCCGCTCCGCAGAGGCAATCATCCGGCAAGTCTCCCAACCGGCACGCCGAACAGCCGGCCGGGGCAATGACACATACTCTTCTCGGCTACCGGATACGCCTTGCGGTCGATGCAAGGCTCGCTCGGAGCGGAACGGCACGACGCCCAGTTGCCCGCCCCTGTGGGTATCTTTGACCTCGCCGGCCAACTCGGGGACGCGCCAGTGCCGATCTCATCTCACGGCTGGATGTTCGTCGTGCCCGATCTGATCTGGCGAATAACAAAGCCCCGGCACGAGGGCGGGGCCGCCGATGCAGTAGCCACACATGACGTCGGCCTCATACGATCCGCTCCCCCAGCCAGCTTCCCAGGCCGCTGAGCACTTCGGACGCGGTGACCACTTCGCCAGCCTGCACCCAATCTGCTCCCACTTGCAGGGCACGGTACGGCTCCCGGCGGATGCGGCCACCGCGCCAGCACGGATTTACCGGAGAGTCAGGTGTCGCGGGGGCGCCTCACGTCAGCCGGCGGGATCGAGGAGGACACCGGGGTTGAGGATCCAGGAGGGGTCGAGCGCGCTCTTGGCGGCGCGCATGGCGAGCGCGACCGGGTCGGGACGCTGCCGGTCGTACCACGGTCGGTGGTCGCGGCCGACGGCGTGGTGGTGGGTGATGGTGCCGCCGGCGGCGAGCAACGCGTCGGAGACGGCGTGCTTGATTTGGTCCCACTGGGCGAGCGTGGCGCCCCAGCGGCCGCTGGCGTACATGCCGAAGTAGGGGGCGGGGCCGTCCGGGTAGACGTGGGTGAATCGGCAGGTGACCACACCGGTCGCGCCGACTGTGCGGAGCGCGTCGCCGGCCGCGTCGAGCACGGCGGCGCGCAGGGCGGGGAATCGGTCCCAGGTGCAGGCGGTCTCGAACGTCTCCACGATCATCGACCGGGCGGCGAGGGCGTCGCGCTGGTACGGCATCCGCAGGAACGCCGACCGCCAGGCGTCGGCGGCGGTCCGCTCTCGTGGGCCGGACGAGTTGTCGCCGTGAGCCGCCTCCGGCAGGGTTCCCCCGTGGTCGCGGCACAGCTCGACGGCGCGGTCCAGCCAGGGTGTGACCGGATGGTCGGCGGACTCGAATCCCAGGACCAGCACGCCGCCGGTGGTGGCGACACCGGCGTTGAGGAGCGCCTCGGCGGGGTCGAGCAGCCGGCAGTTGCTCGGGTACAGCGCGGACTGGGCGATGGCCCGGGTGGCGTCGACCGCATCGTCGTAGTCGGTGAAGTGCACCGAGGCGCCCGCCCGCCAGCGTGGCCGGTCCTGCAGTCGCATCCACGCCTCGGTGATGACGCCGAGCACGCCCTCCGAGCCGAGGAACAGCCGGTCCGGTGACGGCCCGGCACCGGAGCCGGGCAGTCGGCGGGACTGGCTTGTGCCCACGGGGGTGATCACCCGCAACGACTCGACCAGGTCGTCGATGTGGGTCAGGACGGTGGCGTAGTGACCGCCGGCACGGGTGGCCAACCAGCCGCCCAGGGTGGAGAACTCGAACGACTGCGGGAAGTGCCGCAGCGTGAGGTCGTGCCGCCGGAGCTGGTCCTCCAGCGCCGGGCCGAACACGCCGGCCTGAATGCGGGCCGCCCGGCTCGTCGGGTCCACCTCCAGTACCCGGTCGAGGCGCCCGAGGTCGAGACTGACCGCCGCAGGATAGGCGTCGTCCAGCCGCGGCTCGACGCCGCCGACCACCGAGGAGCCGCCGCCGTAGGGAATCACCGCGATGTCCCGCCCCGCGCACCAGTCCAGCACGTCGACGACGTCCTGCTCGATCGCCGGCCGGACCACCAGGTCCGGCGGATCATCAAGCTCCCCGTGTAGGTTGCGGACGACGTCCCGAAACGCCTTGCCGTGGGTGTGCGCGGCCCGGTCGGCCGGGTCCGTCGAGCACAGCCGGGAAAGTGACGTCGGCGGATCGATCCGGGAGCGGCGCAGGCCGAGTTCGGCCACCGGTGGCGCGACATGCTCGGTCAGGTCGGCGTCGGGCAGCAGGATACGCACCCGGTCGGCCAACGCCGTGGCCTCCGCACCGGTCACCGCGTCCTCGACGTGCCCCCAGCCCCACCACGAACGGTTCTTCCCGGCCATACGGCCTCCCCGCCGTCCACCAACGCCAGATCGACTCGCCGGTAACGTACTCGACACCCGGCACCCCGTCGATGCCGTCGTCGTAGGCGTGGACTCCCTGCGCCGCGAACCGGTATGGGACGCCTTCGCCGGCCACAACGGACACCGGCACGACGGCTGCGTTCGGCACCCACACGTGCGAACCGCACCTCGGTGGTCGCCCCGCTCCAGGCCGAGGACGTCTGGGGCTTCGCCGCTGCAGGACGCCCTGGTCAGAAGGTTGCCGGTGGGTCCTCTCTCCGCTATCGAGACCAGTACCAGCCGGGCATGGGCCGAACAGCCGATCCGCTCTGTCGTCCGGCGCGCATGCTGTGGGCCGCGCGACCGACCGTCCCGGCCTGAACAGGTGACCGTCACAGATTGACGACTGATATTAGTGTTCCTCGGGTTGTGCCTGGTCCGGACGGTCGTTGGTCCTGTCGGACTGCCCAGTTCCCGCCAGCGAGCGGGAACCGACACTCGACCAAGGAGTTCTATGCGCACGCCCAGGATTGTCGGCGCCGCGGTCGGCGCGTTCGTTCTCTCGTCCCTGGCTCTGGCCGGTCCCGCCCAGGCCGCGCCCGGCGATCCGGTGTGGACGGCCAATGGCGACTCGGCCATCACCGGCCAGCACGCCGTCACGCTGATCGGCGGCAACACCTCCGTGGAGGCCGCGAACCTCGGCGTCGAGGTCGAGGCCGGCACCGAGATCAGCTTCTCCTACGAGCTGTCCGAGGGCGCGGTGTGCAACGGGGGTGCCCCGCGCGTCTTCGTCGTCGTCGACGACGTCAACACCAACTCGTGGGATCAGAACATCGGCGGCGGCACGCAGTGCGGCGCGGACGGCGCGATCACCTTCACCGTCGCGGAAGCCGGCGCCATCGGAGCGGCCGGCGTGGTGTACGACAACGGCACCGCCGGCACAGTGGTCGTGAAGAACCTGAAGATCGACGGCAAGGCCGTCGACTTCCAGGCGGTCGAGCCGGGCGCCGAACCGACGAAGACGCCGACCACCCCGCCGACCAGCCAGCCCGCGGAGCCGCGCGACTGCGAGGCGTACGTCTACACCGGCACTACGCAGGACCTGTGCGCCGACTTCCCCAACCCTCCCGGCACGGTCGACTGCTCTGACGTGAAGTACCGGGTCACGTTGGTGGACGTGAACAACGACCCGTGGGGCCTGGACGGCAACAGGGGCACGCCGGGGATTGGCTGCGAGTCCAACCCCCTCAAGCCGAACACCGCCCCGCCGACCACCAGCCCCGCGCCGAACGCTGGCGGTGGCCTTCCCGTGACCGGTGTCAACACCAGTGCGCTCGGCGCCGTCGGTGTGATCGCGGTGCTGGCTGGCGTGGCACTGGTGGTGGCACGCCGCCGTCGGGTCCGCTTCGACGCCTGACCTTCATCGGAACGCCCCCTCTGCCGTGAGGTGGTGGGGGCGTCCGGGTCGTCGTCGACCTGGATTGCACCGTGGTCCGACCGGATGGTTGGTAGAGCATTCAACGCGCTCGGCTCTCAGCCGACGCGGAGGGACCGGCAACGGGGCTTCCTGAGCCTCAACATGTGCGCAGCGTCAACGGAACGGGCCGCCACAGCGCTGTGGCGGCCCGTTCCGATCGCTCCGCCGGCCTGGCAAGCCGACGGTCGGGGTCAGGATGTCGGAATGGCGTCGGCCGGCGGTGCGACCGGCGGCTCGGGGCACTCCCTGACCTGGTCCTCGCCGTCGTCCGTCATGTAGGTCGGACCGAAGTAGGTCTGCACTCCCTGCTGCGCCCTGGTCAGCCGGACGCCGCTGTAGCCGGCGTGGACGAACTTGCTGTACCGGGGGGTTGGGCCAGGCCCCCGGAAGCCGTCCTTCTGCACCGCCTCGACCAGCTTCTCGCGGGTGAGGTCCGTGCCGGCTGTGAGCAGCGACTGCAGAAAGGTGTACGCCATCGAGTAGCCGTAGATGGCGTTGCCGTCGAGCGGGTTGGCGGCGTTGTACCGCTCGTGGATCTTCCGGAACGCCCGGATCCACGGGTCGTTCGCGTCGCTGGCCATCGGCAGGTAGTTGTCGGCGATCATGCCCTCCAGAATCACCCTCTTGTCGCCGAGCTGCTTCGACAGTGTGGTGTAGTCGGCGCCCACGTTGGACACGATCCACTGGGCCGTGAACCCCTTAGCGGCGGCCTGCCCCCATGGCGAGAGCGGTGAAGCCGGGAATGGTCGCGGAGATGACCACCTGGCAGCCGGCTGCCTTCAGGGCGCGGCCGCGACATGGGGACGCTGCAGTTCAACGGCGTGACCGCCGAACGGGGGGCTTGGCCACCGTGACGATCGCCTACGTCAACGGTGAGGCCCCACGAGTGGGGAAGATCAGCGTGAACGCCAGCCGCCGATCACCCTGACCTTTCCGGGTACGGGCGGCTGGAGCAGCGTCGGCACGATGATCGTGACGATGTCTCTCCGGCCCGGGCCCAACACGCTGAAGATGTTCAACCCGGACCCGGCGGCACCCGATTTCGACAAGATCACAGTCAGCGTCCCTTTGGTCCGCTTAGCTCGTTTCGAGCGCCCTACCCGCGGTAGCTAATGGCGGGTCCGCCGGCAGGACGACCACCAGGTCGCGGAAGTCGCGCGGCGGCGGCGGACCCGCGACCCGGGCTACCGCTCGTCGAGTAGGTCGCGCAGCTCGCGCAACGCTTCGCGGAGCCGATCGGCAAACGTGTACATCATGTCGGCGACCGGGCGTGGGGTGCTGAGATACAGGTTGAACCGGTCCGGCAGGAGCACGTACGCGATCCCGATGCAGCGACTGCTGGTGGCCCCGAACCCGAAGTAGCGGATGCTGGTCGACGGAGCCGAGCTGGTGCTCAGGTAGTCGTCGCGCATCTTGAGCCACCCCGGCGTCTCGTACAGTCGGGACGACTCGGGCACGCCGAGCGCCGCCCCGCGCCGCTTCTGGATCAGCTGCAGCTCCCACAGGTGCTGCTCGGGTGCCGCACCGGCCTGGCACTGCTTCGCCCGTTCGACATGCTTGTCGGCCGCGGCCCGGAACGCCGCCCGCCGCTCATCGCACGACGCGGCGGCGTCGTCCATCGTGGATACGAATCGCAGCACCTCGGGCGTGACGACGCGCATCGCTTCGGTCCGCCCCCGGAGGTACTGGCGGGTGGCGATGGACTCGTACGTGGCGCCGATGAAGCCCTTGGCCCGCTTGTGCGCGAGCTGGTATGCCACCTGCACGAACGCGTCCGGCGACACCCGCAGCCGCTTGACCTCGTCCACCCCGAACTCGTCGAAGGACAGGGTCACGGTGGCGGTGTCCGCACCGTATTGAGCGAACGACCGTGCCGCGGCGGCGATGTCGGTCCGCAGCGCGTCGTCGAGCACGAACGTGACCGGCTCGATCGCCGGCACCCCCTGCGCCACCGCACCCGACTGCGCGGCGTGCTCCTCGGGCGAGGCGGCGAGCATCGTGTCGACGAAGCTGAGGATGGTGGTGCCGTCCAGTCCGCAGTGCTCGACGTTGATGCCGGCCGTGCCGTCGGCGAACACGATGAGCGACACCGCCTTGTCGAACCACCGGTTGCCGCTGTCGCCGTGCAGCAACTGGTCGCAGGCCGCCAGGTCGTCGGCCGGCGTCAGATCCTCCAGGCACACGCAGAACAGCGCCGTCTCGATGGTGTCCAGCGCCGCGGCGTTACCGGGATCCAGTGCCGCCAGCCGGTCCCTGGCCGCCGCCCACTCGGCGCGGGCCATCGTGGTGAGATGACCGGCCGCGGTGGGCGTCGCGGCCCGCGCGGCACCGACCTTCTGCACCTCACGCAGGCCGGCCGCCAGATCGTCGAGGGAGTACGGGCGCCCGTCCGGACCGACCGCGTCCATCCGGAACGCGTTGCCGCGCTGGAACACCACGATGTGCCGCGCCGTCGACGGGCCCGGCATCTCGTCGCTGTACGGCGCTCGGACCGTGTCCTGCACCGGCCCCGGGATGCGGGTGGTCGAGAACAGGAACTTGTTCTGCTCCATCGACAACGGCTGCCCGCGCGTCACGATCGGCGGGATGCGCTCGTCGTCGAGCTGGGTCTTGTAGTTCACAGCGGCTGCGATGAGCCTCGCCGCGCGCTCCACCTGCGGCTCGGCGGACCCGCGCAACGGCGTGTCGCGGAACAGAAAAATGAAGTTGGCGTTCAACGCGATCCGGTCCCGGCGACCGAGATAGCGCGCCGGCCAGAACGTGTCCAGCCAGCTGTGCGTGGCCGGATCCGCGTTGTACCGCACCAGATCGGCGTGCAGCTTCGGCCCCGGACCGTCGGCCCGCCCGAACTCCTGCACTGCGGCCTCGGTGTCGGCGAACTCCTCCTCCGTCAGCAGCGGCGCAGACCACTCGAGGAACCGGGCGCAGGTGTCCTCCAGCGCGGGCAACGGCACCCGCGGCAGCGTGTCCTCATTTTCGAACGTGCTCACTCGGTCTCCTGGAATTCGCTGCTCATCGGGCGGCCTTCTGGGTCAGTGACTGGTCAACGTCAAAGGTCAAGGGGTCTGGAGTGCCGATGGGCCGGGAAACGTAGAGCTGAGCGTACAACCAGCCGTTGGTCTCCAGACCCTCCGAATCAACGCCGGCGGCGGACATCGTCTCCAGCACCTGCCGTTGTTCCCGGTCGGAGGCGAAACGGCGCTGCCGGAACGTCCCGTCCACCAGCACCGTCTCGTAACCGAGGGCCGCGAGGCTGTCGGCGATCGGTTCGAACGGGAACATCCGCAGTGCGAAATGCGCCATCCACGGCAGCCCGTCCCGGCGGGAGTCGACTACGCGCACGAGCGTCCGGCCGGTGACGTAGCCGAGGCATCCGGTGGAGATCACGATATCGGCACCGGCGAACAGGGCCCGCTGCCGCGCCGTGGGATCGCGCGCCTCCAGGTCGGCCTGCACGGCGTCGTCGAGGAACCCGGCCGCCGATGCGTACCCGAGCGCCGGCCGGGACACGTCCAGCCCCACGAACCGAGCCGGGGACCGGTGCGCCCGGACCAGCTCACGATCGCGCTCCAGCAGCGCCTGCCGGGTGCCCTCGGCGCCGGCGTAGCGGTCGTACAGGTCGTTCATGGTGGCGTCGCAGCGCAGCAGCGCCGCGTTGACGCCGTAGGAGCAGCCGATGTCGATGACGGTCGGTACGGCCACCTGCCGCGATTGGCGGTACTGCCCGATGATTTGCTGGAAATAGGGCTTGGCGAGTTGGGGAATGCAATAGTCGAGCTCGCGCAGGGTAGTGAAATAGGCGCGGGGATCGGGTTGCGTGTAGATGCCGTCGAGGGAAACTTTTCCGGTCCGATCGAAACGCACGGGGGCGGCTCCTCGCGATTACTAATCCAGCAACTGGTCGACTCGCACGGCATTGCGCTCGGCGTGGCGGTGCGCGGGCAGGACCCGGCCGAACAGCTGCCGCGTACGGGCGACGCTGCCCATCACGCCGGGGCGTTCGGAGTAGGCGAAGATCGCTGAGTGCCGGGCGGTGGCGCCGCGCACCGCACTCACCCGGTGCAGCGCGTACCGGCCCTTGAACAGCTGGAGGTCACCGGGGCGCAGGGTCAGGGCCCGCACCGGCGAGCGGTCGGCGCCGGTGAGCACCGAACGGACGGCGCCGAAGTTCTCCGCGCCCGCCGAACGGATGTTCGGGCAGTACTCGAAGACGCCGCCCTCCTCCGGCTCCTGGGTCAGCATGCTGACGGTGAACTCGTTGGTGTCGAAGTGCCACGGGTGCTCCATGCCGGGCTGCACGACGTTGAGCACCAGGCCGGACAGCGGGTCGGCGAGCTCGTGCAGCTCCGGGAGTTCGAAGCAGGCGGCGACGAAGCGCACGAACGACGGGTCGGTGTAGAGCCGGTGGATGACACTGTCGGTGGGGATCCGGTCGCGCGGGACGAACGCGTTGCCGCGCTGCATGACGATGCGGCCCGGGTGCTCGGCCGCCAGGTTGTCGTCGAACGCGATGTTGTAGACGTTGGTCTCCTCAACGTCGTAGTACGCCAGCGGGGCGACCCCGGCGCCTTCCCGCCGCAGCGCCTCCCAGCTGCTCGGCAGAATGAACCCCGGCAGCACGCTGCACCCGAGTTCGCTCAGTTCGGTGCGCGTTCGGGAAACGATGCGTTCCCATGCGTCGCTTCCCAGGTCGGCCAGTGGATAGCGCGCGGTGTCCACGATATGCATTTGGACAAACCCCTTCTTCAAGGGTGGCGGCATGAAGAAATGCGGAATCCTAACAAGATTCACCGGCGTCTAGCCCCATGTTGGTTACATTGTTCACAGCACCGCGGCCGGAGCGCGGTCCGCTGGACCAGCCCAACTACTGGTAGTCCGCCCGAGTTGCCGCCCCGGGACTGGGCGACGGTCATGGCGCGTCCGGTCGTACGGGCGAGGCGCTACGGGCGGCGTCCGAACAGGCCCGGAACCTCGTGCTGAGCACCCGTCTCCCCGGCCCGGGTCAGCTCACGGCGCAGGAACGAGGCGGGGACCGGTGAGCGGCACGCGCCGGCCGCGGATCTCCAGCTCACAGCCGCCGGCGGCCAGCACGTTTCTCGCCCAGTCGGTTACCCCGTAGGTCAGGGCGGCGACGTAACCGTCGGACGTCCGGAAGATGTTGATCGGCGTGCGGTACTCGCGACCGGATCGGCGGCCGCGATGGATGATGACGCCGAAGCCGGGCAGCCGAGATGGCCATGGTGTTACCCAAGCGGTTGGCGCGGTTCAACTCATGTTCCCTGAAGGGCGATCGAAGCGTCGGCCGACACGTCGATCGCTGCATTGGTCTTGCTACCGGCCGACCGGTTGCTCAGCTGTTCTGTGGGAAGCCGAGGTTCACGCCGCCGTGGGACGGATCGAGCCACCTGCTGGTGACCACCTTGGTCCTGGTGAAGAAGTGCACACCGTGCGGCCCGTACGCGTGCGAGTCACCGAACAGTGAGTCCTTCCATCCCCCGAACGAGTAGTACGAGACCGGGACCGGGATCGCCACGTTGACGCCGACCATGCCGACCTCGATTTCATTCTGGTACCGCCGCGCGGCGCCGCCGTCGTTGGTGAAGATGGCGGTGCCGTTCCCGTACGGGTTGGCGTTCACCACGTCGACCGCCGCGTCGTAGCCGGGCACCCGGACCACCGAGAGCACCGGACCGAAGATCTCGTCGGTGTAGATGGACATGTCCACGTCGACGTGGTCGAAGAGGGTCGGCCCCAGCCAGAAGCCGGCGTCGTCACCGTCGATCGAATGACCGCGTCCGTCGACCACCAGCTTCGCGCCCGCGGACCGGCCGGCGTCCAGATATGACCGCACCCTGTCGCGGTGCGCCCCGGTGACCAACGGTCCCATCTCGCAGCCCGGGCGGCGACCGTCGCCGACATGCAGTTCGGCGATCCGCTCGCTGATCTTGCCAACCAGCTCGTCACCGACCGGATCCACCGCCACGACGACGGAGATCGCCATGCAGCGCTCACCGGCCGAGCCGAAACCGGCCGAGACGGCGGCGTCCGCGGCGAGGTCGAGGTCGGCGTCGGGCAGCACGACCATGTGGTTCTTCGCGCCGCCGAGCGCCTGCACCCGCTTGCCGTTACGCGTTCCGGTCTCGTAGACGTACCGGGCGATCGGCGTCGACCCAACGAACGAGACCGCCTTGACCTCCGGATGCTCGAGGATCCGATCGACCGCCTCCTTGTCGCCGTGCACGACGTTGAACACGCCATCCGGTAGCCCGGCCTCGGCGAAGAGCTCCGCCAGGAAGTTCGCCGCGGAGGGGTCCTTCTCGCTTGGCTTCAGCACCACGGTGTTGCCGCAGGCGATGGCGTTGGGCACGAACCACAGCGGCACCATCGCCGGGAAGTTGAACGGGGAGATCACCCCGACCACGCCGAGCGGCTGCTGGATCGAGTACACGTCCACCTTGGTCGAGGCGTTCTCGCTGAACCCGCCCTTGAGCAACTGCGGGATGCCGCAGGCGAACTCCACGGCCTCCAGCGCACGCTGTATCTCGCCCGCCGCGTCGGAGAGCACCTTGCCGTGCTCGGCGGTGACAATCTCGGCGAGGTCGGACTTCCGGGCGTTGAGCAGTTCGCGGAACGAGAACATCACGTTCGCGCGTTGGGCGAGGGAGGCGTTGCGCCACCGGGCGAAGGCCTCGCGGGCGGCGTCGACCGCCTCGTCGACGTCCGCGGCGCTGGCGAAGTCGACCCGTCCGCGGACCTGACCGGTTGCCGGGTCGTACACCTCACCCGCGCGCTGTGCGACACCGGTCCAGGCCTTGCCGCCGATCCAGTGCGTGATCCTCATGCCGACACCGCCTCAATTGCCTCGGTGAGGATGCCCAGCGCCTCGTCGGCCTCGTCCTCGGTGAGCGTCATCGGCGGCGCGAGCCGGATCACGTTGCCGTACAGGCCGCCCTTGCCGACCAGCAGTCCGCGACTGCGCGCTTCCTCCAACAGGGCGGTTGCGGCCGCGGGGTCGGGTTCGCCGGCCGGGCCGACGAGCTCGAGGGCGAGCATCAGACCCTTGCCGCGTACGTCGCCGATCACCGGATGCGTCGCGGCGACCGAGCGAAGGCCATGGATCAGGCGGTTTCCCAGCTTTGCGGCGTTCGCCTGCAGGTCGTGGTCGAGGAGGTAGTTGAGGGTGGCAAGGGCCCCCGCGGTGGAGATCGGGTTGCCACCGAAGGTGGAGATCGAGTTGGCCTGCAGGCAGTCCATGAGTTCCGCGCGCGCGACGACCCCGCCGATCGCCAGACCGTTGCCGAGTCCCTTGGCGAAGGTCATCACGTCCGGCACGACGTCGTGTGCCTGGATGCCCCAGAAGTGCTCACCGGTGCGGCCCCAACCGGTCTGGACCTCGTCGGAGACGAGCAGGATGCCGTACTCGTCGAGCACCTTCTTGAACTCGCGGAACAGGCCGTCGGGCGGGGAGGCGAAGCCGCCCACGCCCTGGATCGGCTCGACGATCATGCACGCCACGTCGCCAGCGGTCGCGGTCTCGATCACCTCGCGCAGGTCGGCGACGCACGCCTTGACGTAATCGGCGTCCGACAGGTCCTTGAAGGGGCTGCGGTACCGGTAGCCACCGTGCACCCAGCTCACCTTGATCGGGCTGAGCTCACTGGCCGACCAGCCGCGGATGCCGGTGATCGCGACCGTGGCGAACGCGCGCCCGTGGTACGAGTTGCGCAGCGCGAGCACCTGCCCGCTGCGCCGGTACTGCGTGGCGAGCATCAACGCGGTCTCGTTGGCCTCGGTACCCGAGTTGGTGAAGAACACCTTCGCGTCCGGGATCCCGGAGAGGTCCGCGGTCTTCTCGGCGAGCTCGACCTGCGACTCGATCAGGTACAGCGTGGAGGAGTGCAGCACGCCGGTGTCGATCTGCGCGCGGACCGCGTCGCTGATCTCGGCCACGTCGTAGCCGACCGAGTTGGTGAGAATGCCGCCGAAGAAGTCGAGGTACGCGCGGCCCTCGCGATCGGTCACCCGGCGACCGTGCGCGCTGGCGATCTCGATCGGCTCCTCGTAGTAGAGGGCCAGCCACTTCGGCAGCACGGACCGGTGTCGATGCAGCAACTCCCGATGCGCCATCCCGTCCTCCGTATCTCGTGACTGAGCCGAGTGTCCCGAGACTTCGGTGTTCGCCGCCACCGACAACCTGTACGGGTCGCCATCGCTGGCACTACGTTGTGTGCATCCCCCGCACGGGAGGCCGCATGTACCCCACGGTCGCCGAAGCCATAGCACTGCCCGTGATCCGGCGCGCCAGGCCCCGCGTCGTCGCCGGATCCGCCGGCTTGCCGGGGCCTGTCCGCTGGGTCCATGCGGCGGAGGTCGCCGACATCGCTCATCTGCTGCGCGGCGGCGAACTCGTGCTGACCACCGGCATCGCGCTGCCGGACGAGGAAACGGCGCTGACGACGTACGTGGACGACCTGGCCGCGGTCGGCGCGGCGGGGCTCGTGGTGGAGCTGGTCCGGCGCTGGAGCGACCACCTGCCGGAGGCGCTGGTGGCGGCTGCGGAACGACACCGGCTGCCATTGATCACGCTGGCGCGGGAGACCCAGTTCGTGTCCGTCACGGAGGCGGTCGTGGCGTTGATCGTGGACGCGCAGCTCGCCGAGCTGCGGGCGGCTGAGCAGGTGCACGAGACGTTCACCGCGCTCACGGTGGCCGGGGCGGAGCCGGCCGAGGTGTTGCGCGAGGTCGCGAGGATCTCCGGGCTGCCGGTCGTCCTGGAGACGCTGGGGCACGACGTGCTCGCGTACGACGCGGCCGGGCAGGACCCGATCGAGCTGCTGACCGACTGGGGGCAGCGATCCCGGTCCGTGGCGGTCTCCCAACGGACCGCCTACGACGAGGAAGCCGGCTGGCTGATCACCGCCGTCGGCGCCCAGGGCGCCGACTGGGGACGACTGGTGCTGCTCTCGCCGGCCTCTCCCCCGCACCGGCACGTGGTGGTCGCGGAGCGAGCCGCGTCGGCACTGGCGGTGCACCGGCTCGTGGCGCGGGATCGGGAGAGCCTGGAGCGGCAGACGCACCGGATGTTGCTCGCGCAACTGCTCGGCCAGGCCCTGCCGCCTCCTGATCTGACCACCCGGGCGGCCGCGTTGGGCGTTGCGCTGGAGCGGCGGAAAATGGTCGGCGTGGCGATCCGGCCGGGCAGCATCACGCCGCGCGCCCCCGCACTGGCCACGCAGGAGGTGTTGCGGGACCTCGCGGAGGCCACCGCACTGGCCGCGCGGCGGGTGAGCGTGCCGGCGTTGGTGGGCGTCGTGGACGACACCAGCGTGCGCGCGTTGTTGTCGTTGCCGGCGCAGGCGGATGTCGACGCGATCCTGCGGCGGTTGGCCAGAGAAGTCCACCGCTCGACGGCCAGTGCGGTGGTGGTGGCCGTAGGGACGACGGTGTCGCACGTGTCGGACGTGCGGCGCAGTCTGGGGGAGGCTGCGCACGTCGCCGGTGCCGCCCTGCGCTCCCCCGGCACTCAGCTCTACCACCGCTTGGATGACGTGCGACTGCGCGGCCTGCTACACCTGCTGCGCGAGGACGAGCGGGTCCGGGCGTTCGCCGACCGGGAGCTCGGGCCCCTTTTGGTCCGCGATGACAGTCAGGGCAGCCGGCTGGTGGAGCTGCTTCGCTGCTTCTGCGAGCAGGGCGGGAACAAGTCGGCGGCGGCCACCGTGGCGCACCTGTCACGGACGGCCTACTACCAGCAGCTGTCGCGGATCGCGCAGGTGCTCGGGGTGTCGCTGGAGGACCCGGAGTCGATGTTGTCGTTGTACGTGGCGCTGCTGGTGCACGAACTCGACGAGGCGTGACGGGTCAAGGGTCCGGCAGGAGACCCGAATCCAGCCACCGCGGCGATTGACGGCTCCGTGCGGGCATGCCCGTGGACAGAGTGTGCCCCGATCATGGCAAGCGTGGACACTTTGCCGCTGCCCGTGGCGGGTCCGGGACACCCACCATTCCGAGATAAAGATCGTGCTGATCCGCCCCCACCCGCAGCACGCGCCGGTTGGCCGGCCGCTGTTGCGGCAGC
>NZ_JBFAMU010000001.1:0-69438 GCF_040656655.1 Micromonospora sp. NPDC049799 | reverse complement strand
GGCCGACCCGCGCGCACCGCCGCCACCGACCCGGTCCTGCAGCGACCAGGCGCCGGCCGTGGCCGCCACGGCCAGCGCGGCGACCACCCCGACGAACAGTCGGAGGCGGCGGCGGTCCGGTGTGGCGGCAGCGGGCATTGCCTCAGTCTGCACACGGTGGCACACCGGGTGAACCGGCGGGGCCGTTACTTAACGATCAGATAAGTCCCGGTCGCCGGGACGACGGTCGCATGGCGGCTGCCTCGTCGGGTACGCGAGGAGGCCAGGCCGAAGACGCCCTGGCGTCGGACGCACACGAGAGGGGATGCCTGAGATGAGGGACAGAATTCTCAAGGGGTTGAAGAAGAAGGCGACCGTGATCATGGTGCGACGCAGGCGCAGAGACGCCCTGACCACCAAGCCGACCTCCGCCAAGAGGCCCGGCAGGCGCTTCTCATGAGAGCGCGATCCCCAGGGGGCTGACGCCTCCGGCCGACAGCTCATACCGCCGCGGGCGCCGACCGACATCGTGGCCAGGTCAGCGAGGGTCGACATGGGGCGTGCCCTCGCGGAGGCCGGCGAAGGGAATCGGGCAGCCCGGACTGTCCGCACAGGTGACCAGGTCGTCGCAGCCGGCGTCCAGCGCGGCACGCAGCGTCCCGGCGATCTCCCGTAGGTCGGCGATCCTCGCCTCCACATCGGCGAGCTTGGCCCGCGTACGGGTCCGCAGGCCGGCATCGGCCCGACGGCGGCCCTGGTGCCGGGCGGTGTCGAGCAGGTCGGCCACCTCGTCCAAGGTGAAGCCGAGCCGCTGGGCGCCCTTGATCATCCGTAGCACGGCGACGGTCTCGGCGGGGTACAGGCGATGCCCGCCGAGGGTCCGTCGCGGTGCGGCGAGCAGTCCTCGGCGTTCGTAGTAGCGCAGGGTCTGTGGGTTCACCCCGGCTGCCGCGGCGACCTGGCTGCTGCGCAGGCCGCTCATGTCGGCAGCCGCGCCGCGGCGCGGGCGACCAGCGCGTCGAGGACCGCGATGTGGGAGTCCGGGACCTGGACCTCGATCTCCACCGAGTCGCCGCTCCGGGTCACCGCGAAGGTGAAGAAGGAACAGCAGTCGCTCTCCCGGGCGGTCAGGTCCCGCGCGGCGTGCTCGGCCGACGGATCGAGGCGCCATCGCAGCACGGTGGGTGCCAACCTCCGCTGTCCGTGCAGGGCGGTGGCGAACAGCTCGTCGAACTGCGCGAGTCGTAGCGGCTGCTCTCGGGTCGGCAGGGTGCACGCCTGCGGCACCCATCCCTGGTCGATGCTCATGCCACGACGGTAAGCCTGTACCCGGGTACCGGTTGCAACCCGACGCACTCCCGGATCACCTCATCGGGGTGAGGGAGCGTCACCCCGACAACTCCGATGATCGAGGTTGACCGTACGACGGCTGCGCTGGCCGTCGCCTTCGTGCCACGACCTGCCCGACACACCCAGAACCGGTTCCGAGAGGAGAGGTGTGCATGAGGTACTGGGCGTACTTCCGTAGACGGTTCGTCCTGTTGAACATCGCCGGGTTCGTACTGCTGGTCGTCGCCAGCACGCTCACGTACGTGGTGGCACGACCGTCGCCGACGGACCAGTCGGTGCTGACCCTGGGCGGGACAACGGCGTCGGGCGGCCAGGCACGCGGCGCTTCGGGCTACACCTACCAGCGCTCGTCCGATCCGGACCGGACGGAGATCCTGGACTCCTCCGGGCAGCCGGTCGCGATCATGACCGACGGCGCGCGGACCGCGAACATCCACGGCCCGCTCAGAACGTTCGAGGAGCCGAGCTTCACCGATGCGAAGATCGAGACCCACACGTGGGTCCGGCTCGCTCCCCAGCCCTGGCGGGCCGGCGCCGAGCAGGAGAAGTGGTTCGTCGACTGGCTCGCCGCAGCTCGCCGGGACCGCTCCCCCGACGTGCTGGCGATCTCCTTCGAGTACGTTGCCGAGGCTCCCCCGAAGAAGGACAACCAGGGACAGCAGTACTCGGGTAACGCCTCGTTCGGTCCGCCGGACCCCGCAGATCCCGACGGCCGTCAGGAACGCTCCGACTTCTACGACTATCTCGGCCTGCCGTGGTCGTTCCCGGACGGCAAGAGCGAAATGCCGTCGCCGGAGCGCGAGCTGGCCCTGGACTGTTCCGGGTATCTGCGGATGGTCTACGGCCACCGGCTCGGTTTTCCGCTGCGTGGCACGAACACCCCTGGCGAGGGGCTTCCCCGCCGGGCGTTCGCCATGGCGGAGTTCGGCCCGGGCGTGCAGTTGATGCCCAACACCGGACAACGGGCCCGACGAATCGACCGCCTGCTCCCCGGCGACCTGGTGTTCTTCAACGCCCAGCCGGTGCCGAACCGCCAGATCGACCACTCCGGCATCTACCTGGGCCTCGACGACGGCGGGCACCACCGATTCATCTCCAGCCGGTCCCAGACCGACGGTCCGACCATGGGCGACCTCTCCGGCGCGCCTCTGCTGGACGGCATCGGCTACTGGCCGGACCGGTGGCTCACCGCCCGCCGGATCTGACCTCCCACCCCGACGGGGTATGCGGCATGCGCCGCCGGTTCTGCTGGCTCAGCCGGCAGCCGGCGGCGCAGCCGCGCGAGGGGTCGCCGGCCGTGGGCCGCGTGGGCCTGGTGCGCTGTTGCTCGTTCTGCTTACGCCACCGGTACCGGGTCACGTCGAGGGCGAGGTAGGCGAGGACCGCGCCAAGCCAGCATCAGTAGCCGGCGACCTGCCATCCGAAGCCGCAGTCGACCGACTTGTCGCCGTCACCCTGGCCGGGCTGCGTCCTCCACCCTCGTGGGCCTGCATGTTCGGATGACGGTTGGCATGACGCGACATCAACCCGACATCGGCGACACCTTCCCCAGTCGCGACCGACCCGGCGAACGCCCATCCGTGTGAGGGATTACGCGAAAGTGGCTCCGCCTCCCCTGCTACCGGAGTAGGGTGCCGCGTTATCGCGGACCCACCTCGGGTAACCGGCGTACGACAGCCCGGGAAGCCAACCCCGATGGGAGCTTCACGATGAACACGATTCTGCGTAAGAGCGCGCTGTCTGTCGCTGGTCTCATGGTCACCGGCGGCGCCGTCGCCGGTCCGGCGATCGCCACCCCGGCAGTCGCCGGTCCGGCAGACGGAGCCCCGCCCGCCCCGCCGACCCCGGCAGAGAGCGCACCGGCACCCGCGGCGCCGCCCCAGCCCCCGCCCCCTGGCGACGAGGGCAAACGGGTGCTGCCGCACGACTACCAGAGACAGCCGAACGAGTACTACTGTGCCCCGGCCGCGACCCGGATCGCCCTGTCCACCCAGGGCAAGGTCGTGAGCCAGCGTGAGGTCGCCGAGAAGCTCGGCACCACCACCGACGGCACCGACTCGGTCGACGACACCACCCGGGTGCTCAACGAGCTGACCGGCGGTGGGTATGAGACCACCAAGATCGAGGGAGTCACCGCCGAGCCGGAGCAGGTGGACAGGTTGCGCACCGACGTGATCGAGGCCGTTGACGCCAAGCGCGGCATCGTGGCCAACACGATGGGCACCGCAGTCGACACCAGCGGCGAGAAGCACTCCTTCCCGGGCGGGCACTACATGACCATCGTGGGATATCGCGACGGTGGTGAAGTGCTGAAGATCGCCGACCCGTACGACCCGACCAAGCACTACTGGATGAGCGACGACAAGGCGGCCGACTGGATTGCCCAGAAGGGCTATTCCAGCTGACGCTCGGGAGGCGACACGGCCGCGGGCCGGGTACCCGGACATCGGGTCCCGACCCGCGGCTCTTGTCGCACGAGGCGCCTGCACGCATTCAGCCGACGGCGGCGCCGAACCACCGCGGCAGGTGGGCGAGCAGATCCTGCTGGTCGTCGCCGGCCCAGGCCACATGGCCGTCCGGCCGCAGCAGCACGGCGGGGACGTCCAGTTCCTCGCTGACATCGACGGCGTGGTCGACCCGATCCGCCCAGCCCCCCACCGAGAGCCGGCCGGTCTGGTCGAGCAGCAGCCCGCGACCGCCGTGCGTCAGCTCGTAGAGGCGCCCCCGCTCGAGCTCCACGTCCCGCATCCGCCGGCCGAGCAGGTCGTGCCCCTCGCCGACGTCGTAGCGGATCTGGATCGCGGTGATCTTTTCGGTCAGGTACCGGTTGACGTCCTCGAAGTCCATCAGGTCCGACACCAGCCGGCGCACCGACTGGGGGCCCGGCTCAGGCGACAGCAGCTCGAACTGCGCGCGGGTGAGGTCCAGCACGTCGGCGGCCACCGGGTGCCGTTCGGTGTGGTAGCTGTCCAGCAGCCCCTCCGGTGCCCAGCCGTTGACCTCGGCGGCCAGTTTCCAACCAAGGTTGAACGCGTCCTGGAGGCCGAGGTTGAGCCCCTGCCCGCCGGTCGGCGGGTGGATGTGTGCCGCGTCGCCGGCCAGCAGCACCCGGCCGGACCGGTAGCGCTCGGCCAGCCGCGTGGCGTCACCGAAGCGGGACAGCCAGCGCGGTGAGTGCACGCCGAAGTCGGTGCCGGCGAACAGGCGCAGCTGTTGCCGGAACTCCTCGATGGTCGGCGCGACCGAGCGGTCCTCGGCCACCCCCTCGGCGGGCACGACGACGCGGTACACCCCGTCCCCGAGCGGCCCGAGGCCGAACCGCTTGTGGGTCCTGCGGACCTCGGCCACCACTGCGGCCACCGTCTCCGGTGGCGCCGTCACCCTCATCTCGCCCAGCAGTGTCTCGACCCGGCTGGGCTGACCGGGGAAGCCGATGCCGAGCAGCTTGCGTACGGTGCTGCGGCCCCCGTCGCAGCCGACGAGGTAGCGCGAGCGAAGCCGCGTACCGTCGGCCAGTTCGGCGGTCACCCCGTGGTCGTCCTGGTCCAGCCCGACCAGCTCGCAGCCGCGCCGGATCTCGGTACCGAGTTCGGTGGCGCGCTCGGCCAGCAGGCGATCGGTCGTGGTCTGCGGGATGCCGAGGACGTAGGGATGCGCGGTGTCCAGCCGGTCCGGCGAGGGCTTGTCGATGCCGGCGAAGAACCCGCCGACCGGATACCGCCGGCCGTGCGCGAGGAACCGCTCCAGCAGACCGCGCTGGTCCATCACCTCGATGCTGCGTACGTGCAGGCCGAGCGCGCGGACGTAGGTGGTCGGGGAGGCCTCCTTCTCCAGCACGAGCACGTGCACCCCGTGCAGCCGCAGTTCACTGGCCAGCATCAGGCCGGTCGGTCCGCCACCGGCAACGATCACGTCGATCATGAAACCCCCATCGCACCTCGGCCCGTTGCTGCCCGGTCCGGCGGAGCGCACACCGGCACATCCCCCGCGAGCACGCATACTTCGCGAATCCCAGAATCCGCAGATTCTGGATACGGCTGGAGATTCTGCTGCACAACGGGGGGCTTGCGGCAAGACCCCCGGTCCGCTATACGTTGAGAGTGGCAGGGAGTTCCTACTCGTCCTGCCCTTTCCGCGCCTGATCAGGGGCGTGTGGCACTTGCCTCCGGCCGACTGTCACATCGTCCACTGGCCGTGCACCTGACCGTCTCAGCGGGATCGGTGCGACGACGTCCAGCCCTGCTGTCGCAGCCGTTCGATGCCGTCCAGCAGCAGGTCCAGCGCGAACTCGAACTCGAACTGGTCGTCGCAGCCCTGCCCCACGACCGACGCCTCGTCGTGGGACGCCGCCGCCGCGATCTCCGCGAGGTGCGGGAACCGGGCCGCGGCCTCCGGCGGTAGGGCCGTCGGCGGCTCCGGGTCGGTCGTGCCCGACCGGCCGGCACGCCGGGAGGCGTCGAACAGTTCCTGGCTGAAACCCAGGATCCGGCTGCCCATCGCGTGCATCACGTGGTGGGTGAGGTCGGCGGAGAACCCGCCGGCCCGGAACGTTCCGACCATCGAGTCGAGGTAGCCGAGGACGGCCGGCGTCGGCATGGTCCGTGACTCGATCGCGAGCGGCGCCCAGGGGTGGCGCCGCAGCACCTGGCGTGCCGAGAGGATGCGCTTGCGGACCGCGGCCTTCCAGTCGGCGTCGGGCACCGGCGGATCGATCTCGGCGACCACCACGTCGATCATGCCGTCGAGCAGCTCGTCCTTGTTGGCCACGTGCTTGTAGAGAGCCATCGGCACGACGCCCAGGTCCTGGGCGAGCTTGCGCATGCTGAGGGACTCGATGCCGGTCCCGTCGGCGAGCGCGACGGCGGCACGCAGGACCCCGTCCCTGCTCAGGGGTTTCCGGCGCAGCGTCTCAGCCTGCTCAACCATCTCGGTCCTCGTCTTCCGGCGGCGGTGGAAACCATATCCGCCTTGACAGGTGTACGGCGTACACCTACGGTTCCCACACAAGGCGTACGCCGTACACCGACGGGAGGTGGACATGAAGGCAATCGTCCAGGATCGATACGGCCCGCCGGAGACGCTCACGCTTGCGGACGTCGACGCGCCGGTGCCGGCCGCCGGCGAGGTGCTCGTACGGGTCGAGGCCGCCGCGCTCAACGCGTACGACTGGCATGTCATGCGGGGCGATCCCCGGCTGGGACGGTTGGCCATGGGGCCGTCCCGACCCCGGGCGCGCATCCGTGGCCGCGACTTCGCCGGCCGGGTCGAGGCGGTCGGCGCCCACGTTCGTACGGTGCGCACGGGCGACGCCGTCTTCGGCGACCTCGGCGACGCCAACGGCGCGTTCGCCGAGTACGTGTGCGTGCCCGAGACGCTGGTCGCGCCGAAGCCGGCGAACCTGACGCCGCAGCAGGCCGCCGCCCTGCCGCTGGCCGGCGTCACCGCGCTCCTGGGACTGCGCGACGTCGGGCAGGTCGAGCCCGGACACCGTGTCCTCGTCAACGGCGCCTCCGGTGGTGTCGGCACCCTGGCCGTGCAACTGGCCAAGGTGCTCGGCGCGACCGTGACCGGGGTGTGCAGCACCCGCAACGTCGACCTGGTCCGCTCCCTCGGCGCCGACCACGTCGTCGACTACACCCGCGACGACTTCACCCGGGACACCCGCCGCCACGACCTCGTGTTCGACCTGGTCGGCAACCGCTCGCTCACCGCGCTCCGGCGGGCGCTGACCCCGACCGGAACGCTGGTGCTCTCCGGCGGCGGCGTGTACCGCGGCGGCAGTCTCGTCGGGCCAATCCGGCTCATCGCACGTGGGCGGCTGGTGGCACCCTTCGTTCGCCACCGCATCGTCACACTCACTGCGGCACCCGGCCGGCAACACCTCGACACGCTCCGCGCCCACGCCGAGGCCGGCCGCCTCACCCCGGTCATCGATCGGACCTATCCGCTCCACGAGGTGCCCGACGCCATCCGGTACCTCGAGGGTGAACACGCGCGGGCGAAGGTGGTCGTCACCATCTGACCTGCCATAGATCCCGCCGTACGAGTCGGGGCGATCACGCCACCCTCGCCGGTAGGTTGCACAGTCATGGCCACGACCGCCGACGTCCGTCACGACCTCGCCAGCCTCGCGGACCCACGGCGGGCCGAGGCGGTGAGCCGGTTCCTGCAGATGACGCCCGGCGGGTACGGCGAGGGCGACCGGGCCATCGGCGTCTCCGTACCGGAGCAGCGGAGGGTGGCCGCCCGTTACTGGCGCGACCTCTCCCTGGCCGACACGGCGAAGCTGCTGACCGGCAGCGTGCACGAGGAGCGGCTGACGTCGATCTTCATCCTGGTGCGGAAGTTCGCCAAGGCAGACGAGGAGGAACGGGGCCGGATCTTCAGCCTCGTCCTCGCCCACACCGGCCACATCGACAACTGGGACCTGGTGGACTCGTCCGCGCCGTACATCGTCGGCCCCTGGTTGGTCGACAAGGACCGGAGCGTCCTGGACCGGTTGGCCGGGTCGAGCCGGGTGTGGGACCGGCGCATCGCCGTCATGGCGACGTTCGCCTTCATCAGGGCCGGCGACTTCGACTGGACCTTCCGCCTCGGTGACCGGCTGCTGCGCGACCCACACGACCTCGTGCAGAAGGCGGTGGGCTGGATGCTGCGCGAGGTGGGCAACCGTGACAGGGCTGCGGAGGAGGAGTTTCTGGCCCCCCGTTACCGGGTCATGCCGCGGGTCATGCTGCGGTACGCGATCGAGAAGTTCGACCCGCAGCGACGTCAGGAGTACCTGTCCGGCGTGGTGTAGATGACCAGGGGCGTTCTCACACCACATCGTCGGCCTTCCTTTCGCTTCCCTCACCGGGCGTCGCCGGGGGGATGGGGAAGTTGCGGTTGAAGACGTTGTCCGGGTCGTACGTGGCCTTGACGGCGCGCAGCCGGCTGAGGGTGGGCTCGGGCCAGGCGTCGAGCAGTCGCTTCGGGTCGGTGTCGGACTCGAAGCTGAGGTACATGCCGTCGAGGTGCGGGTACAGCTCGGCCCACAGCTTGTCGAGTCCGGGCCTGCGGTCGGCAACCGTGGCGGCGAGTACCGAGAAGTTCTGCTCCCGGTGCGGGTAGGCGGTGGCGTCGCGGGCGACGTCGTTGACCGCTGCGCCGACGGAGCGGAGCTGCATGATCATCACGTCGCCGGAACGGATCATGGTTGCCATGTGGTCCGCCGCCTGCGGTGTGATGTGGTGCAACAGGCCACTGTGGCTGTCGTTCAGTCCCTGGCCCCGATGCTGGTTGCCGGGCGGCGCGACGATCGCCGGATACGGTACGAGCTGCGCCTGCTGGTCGAGGATCGGCCCGATCTCCAGGAACGGGCTCAGGGCGGACTGCGCCGCCTCGATGTCCGCTCCGGCGTGGACCAGGGTGACCTGGGCCATCGGCGGGTTGCCGCGACGGCCGGGAAAGAGGGCGAGAAAACTGGTCAGGTCCCGCGGTGCCTCCTCGACGAGCCGGCCCCACCGGCGCAGCAGGTGGGCGGTGTCGGTCGCGTCCACGACGAGCTGGGCGTAGACGACGTTGTCGACCTCGTACGCCTCCAGCTCGAGGGCGGTGACGACACCGAAGTTCCCACCGGCGCCCCGGAGGGCCCAGAACAGGTCGGGGTGATGCTCGTCGTCGACGCGGAGCAGGTGGCCGTCCGCGGTGACGATCTCGGCGGCGACGATGTGGTCGATGGTCAGGCCGTACCTGCGCACCAGGTATCCGATGCCGGCGGTGGTGGCGAGGCCTCCGACGCCCACGTCGCCGTAGTCGCCCGAGCTCATCGCCAGGCCGTACGGGGCGAGCGCCCGGGCCACCTGCCCCCAGCGGGCGCCCGGCTCGAGCCGGATCCGACGGGTGGCCCGGTCGAGCACCTCGACCCTGTTCATCCTCGACATGTCGACGACGATTCCGCCGTCGTTCGTCGACCGGCCGCTGATGCCGTGCCCGCCACTGCGTACGGACAGCGGGACCTTCTGCGTCCGCGCATACGCCACCGCATCGATCACCTCGGCGGCGTCGTGCGGACGGATCACCAGGGCCGGCGACCCCTGCCAGCTGTAGGTGTGGCGTACGTGGTCGTACTCCGGGTCGCCGGGCTCGACGGTTCGGGTGGCCAGCGACGCGGGCAGCGCGTCGTAGTCGAGGCCCGGCTGACGCCTGGCCAGAGCAACGGCCGCGCGGACCGGTCCGTTGCCGGTTCCGCTGCCCGCACGCTCCTTGGCTACGGCCTCCCGCAGCGCGGGTGCGATCTCCTGCCCGAACGCCTGGATGAGGCGTGGGTCGTCGCGGCCGATCAGGAAGGCGCTGAACCCTTCCTCGACAACCAGCGGGAGGAGTTGCTCGACCCACTGCTCGGACGGTCCCTGCAGGAAGCCGCGGCTACGCGACGACACGTCGACCTTGAACAGGTTGAGCAGCCGCCGGATCTCGCGCGGGTCGCGTCCCGCCCCGACCGCCGCCTCGTCGATGAGCCGGTTGGCGGTCGCCCGGTCCGGCGACCGCAGGTACTCCAGCGTCGGAAGCCAGCCGTCGGCCTTCTGGCCGGTCAACGCCAGCATCTTCGGCTGGTAGGCGCCGAGCCAGATGCCGATGTCGTGCGCCGGCACCGGGCCGCGCTGCATGCCGGGGATCGGGTAGTACTGTCCGTCCCGCCGCAGCGGTTCGGGGGCGGTGTCGTCCCAGACCCCGCGCAGGACGTCGATCGCCTCCCGCAGCGCCGCGACGCCCTGCCCGGGGGTCAGCCGGCGACCGCCCATGCCCTCGATGGCCTCCCAGAAGGCGCCGGCACCGAGGCCGAGTTCGAACCGGCCGTGGGACAGCCGGTCCAGGCTCGCCGCGGCGCGGGCCAGCACGGCCGGCGGGCGCAGCGGCAGGTTCAGGACGTTCGCCGAGACGCGCAGTCGTTCCGTACGGGCCGCGACCCAGCTCAGCAGGGTCCACGTGTCGAGCAGTTCGGCGTTGTACGGGTGGTCCTGGAAGGTGGCGAGGTCGAGCCCCGCCGCCTCGGTCAGCTCGGCCAGCGCCATCACCCGATCCGGGTCTTCGGCGCTCGGCGTCAGGAACGTCCCGAACAGAAGTTCGTGACCGTAATCAGGCATCTCTTACCGTCCCATGGTCTTCTGATCAACCCATCATTTGCAAACCAACTCGTTTGATCGGCAACTCATCGAACGGCCCAATAATTCCCCGGGTTGAACCGCGTTAGCATCGCCCCATGGCCGCCACGGACCCCTGCGAGCTACCGGCCGACCGCCAGCACGGTTCGACCTTCGGCTGGTCGCTGGGGATGGTGCTGCGCCGCTGGCACGAGCAGGTCGAGGACGCGCTGAAGGACCTGCCGCACGGCAGCCGGGGCTACCACATCCTGGCCGTGGTCGTCCACGAGGAGGTGCCCACGCAGGCAGCACTGGCGGCCCGCCTGGTGATCGACCGCAGCGTTCTGACGTACGTCATCGACGACCTGGAGAACGCCGGTCTCATCGAGCGGCAGTTGGATCCACGCGACCGGCGCGCCCGCCGGATCGTGGCCACCGAGCCTGGGCGGAAGGCACTCGCCGAGGCCGAGCGCCGGGTTGCCCACGTCGAGGACCGCGTCCTGGGCGGGCTGCCCGAGGAGCAGCGCGGCGTCTTCCGCGACCTCGCCGGGCGTGCCGCCGAGGCGATCCACGCCGCCGCACCCGGCACGGACCCGTGCGCCGCGGTGTCCAGCGTGACGCTCCGTCCGTGATCGACAAGCCTGGTGCCGACGAGCGGTTGCTGGCAGCCGAGGTGGCCGCCGCCTGGGCCGTGGACGTCGCCGACCTCGCGTTCATGCCGTCGGGCTCGACGGGGAAGCGTGGGCGTACCAGGTGGACACCACGGACGGCGAGCGCTACTTCCTGAAGATGCGCCGCGGCGAGTTCACCCGGTCGGCCGTCCTGCTGCCCGGCTTTCTCCGAGCGCAGGGCCTCCGGCAGGTCGTGGCGCCGATCGACCTTCCCGACGGCGGAGCCGGTCGCGGGTTCGGGAACTACCGCCTGCTGCTCTACCCCTTCCACGATGGCGGCAGTCTGTGGGGCCGCGGTCTCACCGACCGTCAGTGGATCGAGTACGGCGAGTTCCTCGGTCGGCTGCACGCGGTCACGCCGAGCGCCGACATCGCCGCGGCCCTGGCGGTCGAGACCTACCGCTCGAGCGCGGGCGAGCGACTGCGAATCCTCGGCAGGCAGGCTGCGGCGAGCGAGGCCCTCGGCGGTTTCTGGGACCGGTACGGTGCCGCGCTGCACCGGTTGTCGGCAACGGTCGATGAGCTCGCCGCCCGCGTGACGCCGGCTCGACACGTGATCTGCCACGCCGACATCCACCCCGGCAACCTGATCGCCGACGGCGACGGCCCCCTGCATGTCGTGGACTGGGACGCGCCGATTCTCGCGCCGCCCGAGCGGGACCTGATGTTCGTCTACAGCCAGGACTTCGGCGACCACCCGATCAACGCCCACCGCGCCGAGCTCTTCGGTCGAGGCTATGGGCCCCTGGAGCCGGACCACACCCTGCTGAGCTACTACCGCAGCGAACGACACCTCGACGACGTCACCGCATTCCTACGCGGCATCCTCAGCTCCGAAGCCAGTTCAGAATCGCGCGCCAACGACCTGCACTGGCTGACCCGCATCGCCGAGTCCGTCGCCGACCCCGGCTACGCGGCCTGATCCTCTCCCGCGCCGCCTGCGCGGCTGACCCATAGCCTGTTTCGACATATCTCTAGGTTGACGAATCTCTAATCAAGGTGCAAGCTGTGTTCCTGACTGCTGATTCGACAGCTATCTAGGCAAGGAGTGAGTGATGTTCACCAGGTTGCGGCAGCGCCGGGAGCAGCTGCGCGGTGTCGAGTTCTGCGAGCGGTGCGGCCAGGTCTGCACCGTGGAGTGCCGTGCACAGGCCCGTGTCGACCGGATGCGGGTCAAGGCGCTCCACACCCCCGGACTGCTGCGCTGACACCACATCCATCGCCGGAGCACGACCCGAATCGAAGGAGCACGAGATGAGTACGAACACCAACCGGACCGGCGGCTTCCTCGGCGATCCAGCCGAGGCGCTGAACCCGCCCGCGTCGGCGGGCGGCTGCTGCGGCAGCCCCGCCACCACGACCGACACGGCCGAGCAGACGCAGGTCAGCACGTGTTGTGGCACAGCCGCCGAGGCGAAGGCCGAGGGCAGCTGCTGCGGGTCGGCCGCGAAGGAGCAGGCGGTCGCGTCGGGTGCGGGGTGCTGCGGGTGACCTCTCCCGTCCTCGGGCCGACGCCGGCCGGCGTCGGCCCGGACGTCTCGCGGATGCAGGCGATCGTGACCAGGCTGGCGGGCGACGACTTCGCCGGGCGCCGTACCGGCAGCCCCGGAGGCCGCGCCGCGGCGCACTGGCTCGCCGAGCAACTGCGCGCGGCCGGGGCCACGGTCGACCTGGACGAGTTCGCGGTGCCCGGTGCGGTCCGCGAGGTGTACGCGACGCCGCAGCTGGTGTTCGTCGACGGCGATTCGCGGTCGCTGGTGTTCCGGCGGGAGTTCTGCGAGCACCTGGCCTCGGCGGATCTACCGCGGTCGCGCACCGGACCGCTCGCCGCGGTGGGCGACCTCGATCTGGCCGGCGCGTGGGTCCTGGAGGATGCGTGGTCGCCGGAGCGGGCGGCTGCCGTTGCGGCAGCCGGAGCTGCCGGGCTGCTCGTCCCCCGCGGCACCGACGCGGCAGGCTGGATGCCGAAGATGATCGTCGGACCGGCCACCGTGGATCTTCCGGTGCTTGCGGTCAGGTCAGACATCCACGACCAGATGCGCGGCGCCGTCGGACGTGCGACGGTGACGGCGACGATGCCGCTGCACATGGTCGACGTCATCGGGTCGAACGTCGTCGCCACGTTCCGCCCGCCGCAGGCGGGCACATTGGCCGTCCTGCTGACGGCCCATTTCGATGGCGTCGGCGACGACCCGGACGCGCGGTTCCCGGCCGCGTGCGACAACGCGTCGGGAGTTGCCGCGAGCCTCGAAGCCGCACACGTTCTCCACCTGACCCTGCCGCCCGAGGTCGGTCTGGCGGTGGCGCTGCTGGACGCTGAGGAGACCGGAGCGCACGGCTCGGGGCACCACGCCCGGTTCGTCGAAGAGGGCACGTTCGTCATCAACCTCGACGGTGCCGCGCAACTCGGTGACGCCGCCCATGTCGAGGCCGGTGGTCCCGCACGACCGCTGCTGGCTGCGCTCGACGCGGCCGGTCGGCAGGTCGACGTGCCGTTGAAGGCAGCAGCGATGCCGTCGGACAACCGCCGTTACGCCGCCGCCGGGTTTGCGGCGGTCGGAATCGGCATGGGTATGCCCGGCTACCAGACCCCGGCCGAGACCCCCGACCGCGTCGAGCCGGACACCCTCGACCGGGCAGCCCGGCTGATCATCGCCACCGTCGCCCAACTCGTGTCATCGCGCCGGCTGCCCCTACCAACGTCGCGAAGGTGTGCGTCGAGGTCCCGGCGCGTCCGCCGTGCCCGGGAGTGATCAACCAGTTGCCGCCTGCAGGGGATTGACATAAATAGGACCGTCGGAGATATTCCTAGCGGCATGTCGGCGTACGGGACGGAGCGGGTGAATCCTGAAGTTCTCGCCGACACGGTTCACCTGGACAAGACTCCGAATCTCACTGCTCCACAGGCACGGGTTAGGCTAGAGAGATGATCAATCGCGCCGTCAAGTTCACCAAGCACCACACACCCAATTCGATGCGTATCGTGGCGCGACGAGCACAACTCGAAGCGCGCAACACCAAAATGCGGCTCACGGTTCCAGTGATCGCCCGGTGCGAGTACGAGAACATCTATCACTGCACGGTACACAAGACGGGCAGCCAATGGATCAAGGCTCTGTTCAGTGATCCCGTGGTCTACAGCTATTCCGGATTGCTGCCCTTCGACCCGCGCTTCTACAAGCGACGCTCCCTGCCTGTCGTACCACCCGGCCGCGCAGCCCTGGCACTCTTCCATTCCTACCCGCGCTTCCAGCAAATCACGAAACCCGACAACCACCGCGCGTTCTTCGTGATTCGGGATCCGCGCGACATCGTCGTTTCGAGCTACTTCTCCCTGCGGAACTCGCACGCGCCGATGGGTGACATCCCGCAGGCGCGCAAAGTCCTGCAGGAGACGCCGATGAAGGAGGGGCTGCTGCACGTCATCGATCGCCTCTCCAAGAAATACCTCTTCAAACAGCTTCGGTCGTGGGCGGTCGCTCCGAGTTCCGAGACCTTCCGCCTGTTCCGGTACGAAGACCTGACCGGCGAACGGCAGATGGATGAAGTCGACCAGATGATGCGGCACTGCGGGATCGCGCTGCCACCATCCGAACTGGAGGCACTCCTCGCCCGCTACAGTTTCTCGAAGATGCGGAAAGACGTAGGGATCCCGGGGCAGATCTCCCACTACCGCAAGGGCAAGGCCGGCGATTGGCGTAATCACTTCGACGACGAGATCTACGAGGCCTTCACCGCGGCGACGGGAGATCTCGTGGAGGTCCTCGGCTATCCCGCACGCGACGCCACCCCGTCCCCATCGGAGTGGGGTCCGACGCACTAGCATGGCCGCCGTTCGGGACGGACTGCTGAAACGAGGCGACATGCGATGGCTCCGGCGGTTGCTGGGCAGCGGGCGGGTTCGGCTCGATGCGGGGCGGCAGCAGGCGCTGCTACGGGACGTCCAGTACCGGTACGGCGCCAGCGTGCAGATCCGATTTCCCGAGCAGGTGGAGGCGGTCACGGGCCTGCTCAACAGCGATGACGGCTTGGTGGTGGCGGCCCGGATCGTGAGCCAGGTCGCCGACGAAGCCCACGCGGACCTCCAGGCACAGGCCCACGACGTGCACCGACGGACGGGCCGGCGGCTCCTGGTACACCGCCGGAACTACCGGCCGTTGTGGAAGGAGGCCGGCCCGGCGCTGCGGTGGCCACTCTTCGCGCTGCCATGCGGTTTCCACCCGTACGCGCAGCTGGCCGCCGCCGTCGCGGTGGTCGGCGGCCAGGCGCCCCGGCTCCATCGGGTGACCGACCCGAACCCGCTCCTGACCCGCGTGTTCGAGGTGCTCGACCTCACCACCGCCGGCTGGGAGTACGGCCGGGTACGCCTGGACACCGACGCCGCCGCCTTGGCCGATCGACTGATCTCGAGCGCCGGGCAGGTCCTCGCAGTGATGGACGACCCGCCCCGGCTGCCACCTTCGGTCCGTGAGCTGATGCGCCGCAACAACAACCTCGACGTACACGACGCGTCCAGTCCTCGCACGGTAGGCGGGATCAATCTGGGCGCGAGGATGCGGGAGCGTCTCCTGGTCTGAAGACCGTGGTAGGACGAGCCTTCGACCACACTCCCGTGACCGTCCCGCCGCACCGCCGGCGGCCGACCCCCAGGGGATCCCATGCAGCCGTTGCACCCGGAGCCGACCTCACGGCGCCCCGTGTGGACGTGGGCCGGTGCCGCCGCGGGGCTCGCGCTCGCCCTCACCATGTTCCTCAACACCCGCGCACCGAACACCCCCAGCGCGGCGAGCCGGCCGGCCACCGAAACCTTCATGGTCTCCGGCGCGGTGGTGCTCGGCGACGGCACATCCTTCACCAGGGACGACCGCGGCGGCTGCGCCGGCACCGGCGCCCACGCCGACGTCGTCGACGGCGCCCTGGTGCTCATCACGACCACGGGCGGGTTCGCCGGCGGGACGCTGACCGATCCGCAGACTCTCGCCGACGGCACCTGCCGATTCTCGTTCTCCGCCCCTCGCGTGCCGGCCGGGCAGGACGCCTACCTGGTCATGGTCGCCGACCAGGACCCCCGCCAGTACACCGAACAGGAACTGACCGGCCCGTCGGTGATCCTGCGTGTCGACTGAATCCGGTCAGGCGTAGCCCATGGCGGGGATAACACCGCCAAGTGCTCGTCGGACGAACTCACGGGTTCCAGGGTCGAGCTGGTCATTGCGATTCTCCAGCCTGTGTGACTGGAACGTCGACCTGGTGGCGAAGTCGTCGACGCCGAGCAGTTCGAACAGGGCCCGGCGCTGCTCGGGCCAGTCGGCCGCGAGGTCCTCGGCCCTCACCTCCACGTATCGTCTGTTCGTCAGGTCGGCCGTGCCCTTCCAGGCGAGCCATCGGTCGTAGACCGGTTTGAGCCAGGCGAGCGCGCCGTCGACTGTGGGCGGCGCCCATGGCTGGTCGACGTGTGAGGCGACCACCGCGACCGGATGGCGCTTGATGTGGACGATGGTCGCCTCAGGGACGAGCTCCCAGAGGAAGTCCATACACAGAAGATTGAACGGTGTCTTCTCGCACCAGGTCGGCTTTCCCGCGTCGGCAGCCGCTCCGCCGAACATCGTGTCGACGGCGCGACGAAGGATCTCGATCAGTTCGCGCCGATCGCCGAAGTACCTCGGGACCGCCCGCCGGTAGCTCTGCGGCTCGAACGGCCCGGCAGGCCAGGTGGCATGCCCGAACCCTGCCCCGGGCACGGACTCGTCGAACGTGCTCTCGACGAGCTCCGACCACAGCCGTCCCACCGCGTCCCAGTAGTGACGCTCGCCGATGGCCACGGGAACGGTATGACCACGATCTCTGTCGCGCCTGCCGACAAGTCGCACCGTCAGGATGTCGCTCAGCCTGCGGAGGGCGTCGTTCCCGACGTACGGGTCGTACCGAATCGTGAGTGCGTCCGCCAGGTCGCGCAGGCCACCCGGATCGACGATGAACCGGGTCTCGATCGGAATCCTGTGGATCTGCGGATGGTCACCGAGAATGTCCGCGAGCTGCGATGTTCCCGAACGACCCGTACCCGCGACGAAGATCGGTGAAGGTGCGGACATGGCGTTCAGCTAAGTCTCGGCACCGCGCTCGCGCAACGACATATGCCGCTCGCCCGATTCCGGTTCCCCCTGCTGTGACCCCCGTCACTCCGCTTCACGACGGATCCTCGCCCTCTCGTTTCGAGGTTGTCCTCAACACGAGAAGGAGCAGGCACATGAACAGGATCGTGATCCTCGGCGCGGGGTACGCGGGCATGGCAGCGACCGTGAGCCTGGCCGCGCGCACGAAGCGCCGCGACGGCGTACGCATCACCGTCGTCAGCGCCGACGAGCGGTTCACCGAGCGGCTGCGGTTGCACCAGACCGCGTCCGGGCAGCAGTTGGCCGATCTGCGCATCCCGCACCTCTTGGACGGCACCGGCGTGGACTTCGTGCACGGCTGGGTCACCGGCGTGGACGCTGCCGCGCGTACCGTCTGCGTCGACGACGAGCGGGTGCTGGAGTACGACCGGCTGGTCTACGCGCTCGGCTCGGTCGCCGACACCGCCGCCGTTCCCGGTGTCGACGACCACGCGTACACCCTGAACAGCGCCCACGACGCCGAGCTCCTGGCGCGGCGGCTGGCCGACCTGGGAACCGGGACCCTGGCCGTCTGTGGCAGCGGGCTGACCGGTGTCGAGGCGGCGGCCGAGATCGCCGAACGGCACCCCACCCTGGACGTGGTGCTCATCGGCAGGCAGGAGCCGGGATCGACGATGGGACCCAAGGCGAAGGCGTACGTGCAGAGCGCGCTCACCCGGCTCGGTGTGCGCGTCGTGAGCGGTGCCGAGATCGTCAAGGTGCGGCCCGAGGCGGTGGACCTCGCCGACGGCGACAGCGTCCCGGCCGACCTGGTGCTGTGGACCAGCGGGGTGCGGGTGTCGCCGCTGGCGGCCGCGGCGGGTCTGCGGGTCGACGAGCGCGGCCGCATCCTCACCGACCACACGCTGCGGTCGGTGTCGCACCCGCAGGTGTACGCGATCGGTGACGCGGCCGCCATCCGGCAGGGTTACGGGGTCATGCACGGCACCTGCCAGGGCGGCATGCCGACCGGTGTGCACGCCGCGCTGTCGATCGCGCGTGAGCTGACCGGCCGACAGCCTGGACGGTTCCGGTTCGGGTATCTCCACGCCCCGGTCAGCCTGGGCCGTCACGACGCGGTCGTCCAGTTCACCCACCCCGACGACAGCCCCAGGAAACTCTGCCTGACCGGCCGCCCAGCCGTCTGGTACAAGGAGACGGTGAGCTCGTCGCCGTGGCCGTCGTACGTTCGGCTGAAGAAGTTCCCGTCCGTGGGCCTGTTCGCGTGGCGTCGCGGCGGCCGGTACACCCGATGACCCTCGACCCGCGTGGGCAGGTGTTCGACGAGCATCGGAACCTGCTGTTCTCCGTGGCGTACCGCATCCTCGGCACGGCGGCCGACGCCGAGGACGCGGTCCAGGACGCCTGGCTGCGATGGTCGGCGGCCGACCGGTCGCGGGTGGCCGACCCCAAGGGGTACCTGGCGCGGATCGTGTCGAACCTGGCGCTCGACCGGCTGCGGTCGGCCCAGGTCCGGCGGGAGACGTACGTCGGCCCGTGGCTTCCCGAGCCGATCCTGACCAGCACCGACACCGCCGACGACGTGACCGCGGCGGACGCGGTGTCGATGGCCCTGCTCGTGGTGCTGGAGACGTTGACCCCGCTGGAGCGCGCGGTGTTCGTCCTGAGGGAGGCCTTCGGCTTCAGCTACGCCGAGATCGCCGAGGCCGTCGACCGCTCCGAGGACGCCGTACGCCAGGCCGCGCACCGTGCCCGCGGGCACGTGCAGGCCCGGCGGCCACGCTTCCCGGCCGATCACGCGCGGCAGCGGAAGGTCACCGAGCGCTTCCTCAGCGCCGCCACCGGCGGGGACATCAACATGCTGATGCAGTTGCTCGCACCGGATGTGACGTTGTGGACCGACGGTGGTGGCAAGGTCCGCCAGGCGATGCGGCCGGTCACCGGCGCGGACCGGGTCGCCGCCTGGTTCGCGGGCATCGCCGCCCGCCCCTATCAGGGCGTCGCGCCCGCCGACATGGCGGTCGAGGTGGTCGAGGTGAACGGCCGGGCGGGCATCGTGTTCAGCGGCGGTGGCCGCGTCATCGCCACGCTCACCCTCGACCTCGACGAGGACGGCCGCATCGCGGGCATCCACAACGTCGCCAACCCCGACAAACTCCACGCCGTCGGCACCCGGACGGTCCACCGCATCGAGACCGGCCGCTAGTACGGTCCGGGCCCCCACCCGGCGGGGATCTTGATAGATTTCGCGCTTCGCCGGGATCGACAGGGGATGGACATGTCCGACACGGGGGCCGGATCTGATTCAGGATCGACGGAGGACGGGGAGCGCCATCCGGACGCGGCATGGATGCCGCCGCCAGCCGGTGCGGCGCCCGAGCCGGCACCCATCCACGGCACGCCACCGCCGCAGGCGCCACCCGCGGCAGGTGAGCCGTTCACGCCGTCCATCACGACCGCGCCGATCGGGACGCCGCTGCCAGCCGACCCGCCATCCCGCCACCGCGGTCTGATCATCGCCGTCGTGACGCTGAGCGTACTGCTGCTGGTGGCCTGCTCGGGCCTGGTCGGCGGGGCCTTCCTCCTGCGCTCCACGGAGCGCGACGCGGCCAGGCCGGCGACGGAGACGGGGCGGCCGGCCGCGGCCGGTAGCTCGACCCCGAGCCCTGGCGCACCCGAGAGCGCGGAGCCGGTGCCGCTGGGGCCGCAGCCCAGCGACTTTCCCGCGGCCGAGATCTCCGATCTGAGCAACGTGTGTGACGGCATCCTCTACTACCCCCAGTCGCCCAAGCGCGCCGGCAAGGCCCCGCACCCGGTGGTGCTGCTCATCGGAGACGGCCCGGGAGGCCACCGCCGTCAGGACAATGGCTACTACTACGACGAGGGCCTGTCCAAGCGGGTGGAACAGACCTGGGCGTCGGAGGATCCGAAGGACGTGCAGATGGTCGCCGGCCTGGACCGGGTCAGCACCGGCGCGACGATCCGCCGCTGCACGTACGACGACCCGAAGCCGGAGACGTTGACGCTGTTGAAGGCCAGTTACCGCCTTCGGGTGTACGAGGTGGCGACCGGCCGGAAGCTGCTCGACAAGGCCATGGGCGGCGACGACCAGGCCTGCCCGTACGTCGTCCTGTTCGGTCCGGACAAGAAGATCTACGCCGAGGTCAGCCACCGGTCGCTGCTCGCCGCGCTGCGCAACCTGGTGAAGCGGTAGCCCGGACCCGACGCACGACCTTGCCCGCGTACGTATGGTCAGGCCGTGGACTACGGGGACTTCGGGCTGTTCGGTGCCCTTGCTCTACTACTCTGCGGTGGTTTTGGATGCATCGTCCTCGTGGGACTCGCGGGAATGCTGCGGTGTGGTGGCGAGAGAAGTGGTAGCGCAGTCTTCTCGCCTCTGAAGGGAAGCTGACGGCTTCGGTTGGGGCGATCGATCGGTATGTGCGTGGCGTGTTGTCGCGCACGTGGGGACACTGCGTCGGTGACCGGTGCTGCACTGCCTCGACCGCTTCGACCTCGTGCCCTGGTGCCCGGCGATCTCGTCGTTGTCGCCTCGCTGTCCGGGCCGCTCCATGCCGCTTACGAGCCCGACCTCGAACAGGCGGTCGTCGTGCTCGAGCGGATGGGATTCCGGGTGCGTCGGGCACCGCTGCTCCAGGCAGGACGGCACCATTGGTGGAGCGCGGCCACGCCGGCGGAAATCGCCACGGAATTCAACGCTCTTCTGCGTGATCCTGAGGTGCGCGCCATCATCGCGCATGACGGCGGCCAGACGGCGCTCGGCTACCTCGACCTGATCGACGTCGAGGCGATCGCTGCCGACCCCAAGCCGATCCTCGGCTACAGCGACATCTCGTTGCTGCATCTGGTGCTCCATGCACGTACGGGTCTGGTCGGGTTTCACGCCGACCTGGCCACGCCTGGACTGGGCGGGGCGTGGCAGGCTGCGCCCGCAGCGCGCCGAGCGGAGCTTGAGAAGCTTTACTTGACGTTGCTGACCGGTACAGAGGCGATCGGTGCGCTGCCTGCCAGCCCGTCGTGGGAGTGCTGGCGTGCCGGTCGTGCCGAAGGCCCGCTGATCGGCGGGGTGATCAATCGCATCGTACTGACGCAGGCGACGCCTTACGCGCTGCCGCTCGAATGGTTCGACGGCGCGGTGCTGTTCTGGGAGGAGATGGGCGGCCAAGCGTCGTACGTGTGGAGCTATCTGCAGGTGCTGCGACACTGCGGCATCCTCGATCGGATCTCCGGCATGGTCGTGGGAGTCCCGTACGCGATTGACGGGCTCGGGGCGCCCGACGCGTCCCCGACCCTTGCCGACATAGTCCTCGACGTCCTCGGCGACCGTGACATCCCGGTCCTGGGGAACGTCGAGTTCGGACACGCCGGCCCGAATCTGCCGATGCCGGTCGGTATCCGCGTCGGCCTCGACGCGCAGCAGCGGACGTTGTCACTGCTCGAACCAGCGGTACAGCCGCACGTGACAGCGGGGCCGGTCGGCTGAGCAACGCCGATCGGTGGGCCGCCGTCTGCCCGGCCCGCCCACGCCGCGCCGGTGTCCGGTAGCCATCCCGGCAGGGTCCGTTTTCCCGCACGCGAGGGAGCGGTTCCCCCCTCGGAGGGGATGGATCCCCTACCCGCATCGCGGACCGTGAAGGTCACGCAGAGCCGCGGCCCCGCGGCCGGATCGGGAGGACGACCATGCGCAGAACACTCGGATGGGGCATCGCCGCGGCGATGATGATCACGGTGGCACCCGCGGCTCAGGCCGGAGCTACGGACCGCGGACCGGCGCGGGTGACCGGATCGGCGGAGTTCGTCCTGCCGTACGGCCAGGACGGCGACGTGCGCTCGTTCGCCTTCGACGCCCGGTCGGCGCCGTACAGCCGCCCGATCCCGCTTCCCGGCGGGGAGCAGGGATCGCCCGCGGACGCGACAGGCACGGTGCGGGTCGCGCACTGGCTGGCCAACGAAAACATCACCGTACGGTTCGAAGCGGCAGTCGACTGCATGATCACCAGCCCCGGTCATGCGACCCTGACCGGCATCGTCACCCGCGCCGACGGGAAAGCCAGCGAGTTCCTCGGCAAGCGGGTCGGTTTCAGCGTGCAGGACGGCGGTCGCGGTCGCGGCCGCGACCGGGTCGGCTTCACCTGGTCGGCCAGCGCCGACCAGAACGAGGCGGGCCAGTGGGGCCCGGCCCGAGTCGGTACGTGCCTCGCGCCGGCTGCGTTCGCCACGGTGACTCGCGGGGATTACACGGTGCGGCACGCCGAACTGACGGCGCCGCCTGCCGGCGACTGACCTCGACCACGCCGTAACAGGACCACGGCGGGGCGGAAGGACCGCCCCGCCGTGGCGCGGCTGGGCTGATCGGCTGCCCCACCCCCGTTCTTCGGTTCGGCCGGGACGGCCGCGCCGAGGACGCCGCTAAGACGTTCGACCTGGACCAGCCCGCGGTGCCCGACCACCTGCCGCACCTGGTCGACGTTGACGGCGACGGCCGTCGCAACACCGTCACGGGAGGTCTCGCAGCCCCATCTCGCTCCCCCGCCTCGACGAGCACACCGTCACCGTCTACGACGCCGACACCCGATCACGGCCGTTCCCACCGCAGCACGACCGATCTGCGGGGTGCGTACCGCATGCGGTTCGCCGTCATCGTTGCGCAGACTGCCTGGCGTCAGAGCGATCCGGGGCGACCAGGGCGGCCAGGTAGTCGTCGAGGAGCTGGACCTGCCGCTGTGGCGGGAACGCTGCCGGGGCGAACAGGGCCTGAACCACCAGACCCAGTACGAAGGATTGAGCCCCGGCCGCGATCTCCGCAGGGTCGCCGATGCGCAGTTCGCCGAGCTCCTGGGCCGCAGCCACCCGCTCGCTCAGCCTGTCACGACTTGCGGCGTACTTGCGGCCGTAGTCGGCGCTCAAAGCGGGGTCGGAGAGTGCGGCGTCCCAGGAGGACACCCAGATCCGGTTGCTGTCGGTGGCTTCGGAAGTCAACGGGAGCATGTCCAGCAGCGCGTCCCGTAGGGCGGCCATACCTCTGCCCGAGTCGCGGCGAGGGCGGGAGAGCGTGCGCTGTTCGAGCAGGTCGAGGGCGTACTCCACCAGGGCGCGCTTGGTGGGGAAGTAGTGCGTGAGCAGGCCGGTGGTCGCGTCGAGTTCGGCGGCGACGGCGCGCAGGGTCAGGCCGGTGAAGCCGCGTGCGGCCATGACCTGCCAGACCGCTTCGGAGACATCGCGTCGGCGCGCCTCGTGATCTCCCTTGGTACGTGGCATGCCACCACGGTACATTTCCACAACATCTGTTATGCAAATGAGGAGTCTCAATGTTCTCGCTGCCGCTGCGCGACGACGCCTGTCTCCGCCCGCTGGAGGTCTGGCACGCCGAAGAGTTCGCCGACCACCTCGACCGGGCGCGTGAGCACATTCGCCCGTGGGTCGGGCCTGCGTTCGTCACCGATGACCTGGGCGGGGCACGGGCCACACTTCAGCGGTATGCGGAACGCCAAGCGGGCGACGGTGCCCGTCTGTACGGCATCTGGCGGTACGGGGCGCTGGTCGGCGGCGTGATGTTCACCGACTTCAACGCCGCTGTCGGCTCGTGCGAGATCGGTTGCTGGCTGGAGCCGTCCGGTGAGGGCCACGGCCTGGTCACACAAGCCTGTGGCGCGTTGCTGGACTGGGCGTTCACGTCCCGAGGGCTGCACCGGGCCGAGTGGCACTGCCGGGCCGACAACGATCGCAGCTCCGCGGTGGCCCAGCGGCTCGGGATGACGCTGGAAGGGGTACGCCGCGAGGCATGGCCGTACGAGGGCGTGCGCTACGACAAACAGCTCTGGGCGGTCCTCGCTCCCGAATGGCGGGCCTTGGGCCAGTGAGGTCAGGTGGCCTGCTGACGCGCTTCCCGACTCGATGCGGCTGGCACGTACGCTCCTGCCCGGTGACGAGGCGAAGGGAACGCGGTGGGCGCATCGGCGTGGAGCTGGCAGGTGCCGTATCAGCAGGATCTCAGCCGCGCGTTGCAGGAAGCTCGCCGCGAGGCGTACGCCCGGGGCTCGTTCTATCGTGAAGAGCCGAACAGTCAGGCCCGCTCGATGGGCGAAGAAGACTATGTCGCGTGGGACCTTGCCGAGATTCGAAAGAGCGTCATCGACGCGTTCGGCGACGACGGTTGGGAACCGGACGACACCATGTCGCGAGCGGCATGGCGCGCTGCGCAGATCGAGGTGACAGATCCGAATTCACTGTTGGCGTCGCAGCCGTTCTCCGGAACCCACTCGATCATCGACATGACCGGGGTCTCGGCCACATCGGCACCGCACATGGTGGCACCGGTGCCAGCCGAGGAACTGGACGAGCTGTTCGGTACACACCGACCGGCTGCCACCACGGTTGCCGAGGCGATCGAGAACAGCACCCTGACCGGCCTTGAGCGATGGCACGGCCGCTACGTGATCGGGTACGACGGCGACGTGCCGCGCGCAATCTACTTCGTGGGGTACAGCGGCGACTGACCTGACGCACACGGCCCAGAGCGACCCATGTGACTGCCACGCCCGATCGTCCGGCAAGTGGGTCATCGCAAGCTCGGCACCGTGGCAAGGTGATTCCCACCTGTCTCGAGTGCCATGCGAAGGGAGCCCCTCTGCTCTTCGGCCTGCCGAGGAACCGCCGAACCGGCAATGCACACGGCGGCACCGATGACGCGCCGCCGATGAGACGGCATGGCAGCACGAGCTCCTGGCCACCTCTACGAACGTTCGCTTCATGACCAGGTCCCCGCAACGAGCGAGGTGGCAACTAGGAGGTCGAACGGCATGCAGAACCGTACGAGCCATTTCGGTACGACGCGGCCGTCACGGTGGGCGAAGTCCCACGCGGCGTGGGCCAGCCAGCCTGCCGCGACCACATGGCGGCCGAGTGCCGGATCCACGACCAGTGCAACCACCGACAGTGCGGTGAAGCAGACCAGCCCGACGGCTTGGATCCGCATCGCGACGGACCGGTCCGCACCGTGCCGAAAGGCGGCGAAGATCAGGTAGATGAGGGCGAGGAGTGGGGGGATGAACGTTGTCGGGCTGTACGGGTCGAAGGGGCCCCTGGCAGTCAGCTCGATCGCCCCGAGCGCAACGCCCAACCACAGCGCGGGGCTCCGCAGCACGGCAACAGCAGGGGAGGCGGCTTTGTGGATCACTGTTCCTGTCATGGATCCAGGTTGCGGACTTGGGCACACAACGGCCAGCCTCCTGTTGTCACCAGTCAGTCGTGCGGATTTCACAGTTCACCGGTGCATCCAACGGAGAGCCATCGTGCAATTTCCCTCGTAGCTGGGGGCCAGAACTTGAGGGACGGTTGGCGCTACCCGGTCAGCCACCCGGCCGGCGGCATGACCGGTAACGCGATACCGAGCGATCAGCGCCGGCATCACAGTCCGTCGCGCGCCGCGACCACAGCCCGCGGCAATCTCGTTCCCTCGGGGAGTGACGGGCACGAAAGGCTGGCGGGCATAAGGTCGGCTCGACACGGCGACCTTCGCGAGACCAGGACGGGGCAGGACATGGACCACGGCACCCGCGACGAGGTGCTCGGCCGCCTGGCTGAGGCAGTCGGATCCGTCACCGTTGCACACCCGACGCGGGTTGCCATCGACGGGCCGCCCGCCGCCGGCAAGACCACGCTCGCCGACGAGCTGGCCGTCGTCCTGCGCAGACAGGGCCGCAGCGTCATCCGCGCGACGATCGACGATTTCCTCTTCCCCCGGGCACAGCGCTATCCGCGCGGCGAGTACTCGGCCGAAGGCTGCTACTTCGACACCCACGACTACGACGCGCTCAACCGGGTTCTGCTCGATCCGCTTGGTCCGGCAGGAGATCGGCGCTTCCAATACGCGGTCTACGACCGCACCACCGATACTGCCCTGTCCCCACCGATCAGGACTGCCCCCGCCGACGCCGTACTGGTCTTCGACGGCGTCTTCCTCATGCGCCCGGAACTGATTGATCGGTGGGACCTGCGCATCCTCGTGTCGACCGCGTTCGAGAAGACGGTGGATCGTGCCGTGGTCCGAGAGCACCGGGTGTCCTCCCGGGTCGAGGTCGAACGGCGCTGGCGCGAGCGTTACATCCCGTCCCAACAGTTCTACTTCTCTACGGTCCGCCCGACCGATCACGTCGACATCATCGTGCACAACGACGAGCCGCAGCAGCCGGTCTGGGAGACCCGAACACACTGACCGCACTCAATTCGACCAGGTGGTGCGGACGTCGGCGGCAGTCCACGTCGGCTGCGGTCCGTGGTGTGCTGCGGCCGCGGGCCGGCGCGCCGAGGAGGAACTCGCCAAGACCGGAGTTCGCGCCGACCGCATCGCCGCCGACCTTCCCGCTTCGGCGCAGCTGCGCCGTTCCGCAGGCGCCGGCTCCAGAAGGCCGAGGTTCTACGACTGGGCGTAGCTCGATGACGTGTGCACCAACCCTGACGACGACAGCGGCCAGCACAGCCCTCAGAACACACTCGGACGTGGCCCGGCCACCTCGAGCGCTGCTGGCGGGCCCAGGCGTCAATCCGCCTTCTGCAGCTTCTCGGCGAACATCACGAGAATGCCGCTGGGGCCGCGGAGGTAGGTGAGCTTGTAGACATCCTCGTACGTGGCGACGCCGCGGAGCGGGTGACAGCCGTGCCTGGTGGCGACCTCGAGGGCTGCATCGATGTCGTCCACGGCGAAGCAGACGCGGTGCATGCCGATGGTGTTCGGTTGGACGGGCTCGGCTTCGATCGCGTCCGGGTGCACGTACTGGAACAGCTCGATGCGACCGTTGCCGTCGGGTGTCTGGAGCACGGCGATGTCCGCGGTGTTGCCGTCCAGACCCACGGCGGTGTCAGCCCACTCGCCGTTGATCCGGGCGCGTCCGAGCACCGTCAGGCCGAGGTCGGTGAAGAAGGCGATCGTGGCTTCCAGGTCGCGGACGGCGATGCCGACGTTGTCGAGTCTGATGGACACGGAATCTCTCCTATGTCAGACCGCGGCCGGAACGAGGTGCCTGCCGTGATCGAAGGGCTGGTTTGACGGTGTTGAAAGATGGGTGAGCGAGGTCGCTTGAGGCGGCGGAGGGCTTCGGTGCGGGCGTCGTCGAAGGTGCGCGAGTCGACCATCTGCAGTGCCACGGCAGGCCATCCGTCGTGGATCCGGTCCCTGCCGGTCACCCCGTTGGTGACGGGGAACACCACCACCCGGTACCGGTCAACCAGCACCGCTCTCAGCAGTGACCGCAGCCGAGGAGCGGGAGAACACGACCTTCGGGATGGCCGCGAGCTCCTCGATCCCCTCCTGGCCGGACTCGGCGAAGCCGGCGAACAAGCGGTACGTGTTCGCCCCCATCAGCAGGGTCTACTCACTCTTGGCGTCCTCGCCGAGCCACGCGAAGTACTCCGGACCCCCCAGGCCCCACAAGCCCGGCCAGCCCTCGGCCGCACCGTACCCGTCCAGTGAGGTGATGTAGTCACCATCAGTGCCGGCATATCAATGCCTTCCGTGTCGTGCCTGCAGACCTCTCAGCAGCGTTGACCTGTCGACGCCGCGCGACTCGTCGCGCCGCGTCATCCTGCGCACGTTACGCCGGTCATGCGGGCCCCACCGTCCGTGGCCGCACTCTCCGCGAACTCGATGTCCTCGGCGACGTCCGGGCTGGTCAGCAAGGGCTCGGGCAGCCACTCGCCCACGTACTCCTCGCGCTGCTGCGCGAGCGTGCGCGGCCGGTCGAGGCAGAGCCGGGTCACGATCCCACGACGTACCCCCGGGGCTCCGCACCTCGTAGCGCTCGGCGTCGACCGACGTCGCCCACCGCAGCCAGGTGCACCACGTCCTCGGCGTCGGCGACCGAGCCGAGCATCTCGTAGGCGACGGCGAACAGGAGGCTGCGGTGGGCGACGAGGGGGTCCTCGCTCACGACGCGGACGGTACTGCCGGCCGCTCGGCCAGCGGCTTCAAGCCGCACGCGGCGGCGAAGCCATCGGACTCGATGCCGAGCGCCACGTTGCCACGCGTGCTCATGTTCGCGAATGCGATCACCGAGGTGAGCTCGACCACCGCGGCAGGCCCCAGCTCGGCGTGCAGCCGATCCACCAACTCGTCGGTCACGGTCGGCGGTGTCTGGCTCATCGCCTCGGCATACTCCAGGACGTCGCGCTCCAGCGGAGTGAACACGTCCGCCTCCCGCCACCGCGGGATCTCGCGCGCCTTCTCCACGTCGAGCCCCTTGTTGCGGGCCTCGAAATAGTTGAAGTCCAGGCACCACGTGCAGCCGACCAGCGACGCGACCGCCATGTGAGCGAACGACTTCAAGCCCTCGTCGCAGGCGTCCCACTTCTGCAGCTTGCCGCCCAAGCCGAAGCTGGCGAACAGCACCTTGGGGTTGTGCCAGTAGACGCCCACCGCCGTCGGCACCTTGCCTAGCTTCTTCTCGATCATCCGCTTGATCAGCCTTCCCTTGACGCCGGTGATCTCGGCCGCAGGGATGCGGGTGTGCTCCACGTTTCCTCCTGTGTCGGTGACTGCGCCGACGGGTTGGTGTCGTCGCGCCATTAAGACACCGGCATGGCCGCGGATGTGACATCGTGCCCGAGGATCCGTTGGTCTGTCGTCGCAGATGGCATCGGTGCACTCCATCGCTGCGTCAACGGCGCGGTCGGCCAGCTGGAACAGTAGGCGGCGGTCGGGCTGCTATCGGAAGGGCGACAGACGGGGTCGCTCGTCTGTCTTCTGGCGCGTGTTACCGCCTTGGTAACGTTCCCTTCCTCGATGCATGGACAGCATGTGGAGATGCCGTGGCCACGTTCCACCAGCAGCACCAGAGAGTCCAGAATCAGATCAACGGCGAGACGATTCACGTCCACGAGGGGCACCGGCTCCTCGTCGAGAAGATTGACGGTCTTATCTCCCGGGCGGCCCACGAGAACGACGCCGAGGCGATGGTGCCGGTCCGCGGTTACCTGGAGCAGGCCCGCACGGCGTCCACTGGCGGCGATCCACGCCGGGCGGTCGAGTTGCTGCGTCGCGCAGCGGAGGTGGCCGGCCCGGCCGCCGCCATCGCCACCGCCATCGCCACCGTCGTGCAGGGCCTCCAGTGAGCGAACCAGGCGGTGACGACCTGATCTTCGACCAGGCCGGTCAGCAGGTCGACCTCCAGTACAACGCCGCGTCCATCAAGGTGGTCAACCAGATCGCCGACGGCCGGGGCGGTAAACGGTGCCCACAGTGCAGCGCCGCGCCGATGCGGCAGACCGCCATCGTCTGGGAGGAGAGCACCCGGCGGGTCCGCAACGGCACCATGGTGCTCAACTCCCTCGCGTCGCGGGTGGCACCGCCCCGGCGTCCACGATTGCGGCACCGCTCATTCCGCGTCAGGCCGTATCTCCGTCCGTTCGTGATTCTGCTGGCGCTGTGGGTCTTCACATCCTTCTTGAGCAACGACCTCTTTCTCGTCGGGGCGACGGTCGCCCTGATCGCGGCAGTGCTCTGGCCCGCCCGGCAGTACCTCAGGTTCCGCGCCGACGCGGCGGCCGATCGCGAGCGGGTAGCGAAGAGCAGCACCCGCTACGAACGTGACCGGGATTTGTGGCGTCGGAGCTGGTTCTGTGGCGCCTGCGGGGCCATCGTCGTGGAGAAGGCGCCCCGCCAGCGCAACCGATCGTCCTCCCCAGCTGCTCGCCCGGCGGGAAACCAGGCCGGAGGTACCGCCAGGCGTCGCCGCTGAGCGAGGGCTCCCAGGCCGGCACCTCTCGGGTAAGTCCCCCTGTGGCGGCCGGTTGGCACGATGGCCCGATGGCGACAGAGCCCAATGGACCACCGACGGATTTCGCCAGCCATGGTGTGGCTCCTCCGAATCCCTACGGTGCCTACCAGTCTGCTGATGGGTTGGGCGGGATAGCGGCACCGCTGCTGGCGGCGGCAGCGGTCACGCTGCTCGGCCTGGTGCTGCAGATCGAGAACGCCCTGAGGTGGCCGAGCCTGTCCCTGCTGCTGTTCGGGGCGGCGATCATCCTGCTGTTGCGGGCGGTCCAGTCGCACGCCCGCGCTCGTGGCTATTCCGTGACGCCGAGCGAAGCTCTCGCCTGGTATCCGGACGCCGCAGACCTGCAGCGGCGTCGTGTCGTCCAGTGGGAGTTGCGACGTCACCAGGCCGCGTGGCGGTTCTGGATCGGCCGTGCCCGCCGCCACTACAACCTGGGGGTCCTGTTTCTGCTGATCGGCGCGGCAGTCCTCCTGGTGCCGGCCGATCCCCAGGACCTGACCGGTACGCGGTGGGCCGCGATCGCCGTACTCGGGTGGGGATGCGTCGCGGAGACCGTGGCGATCCTGATCGCCTGGCGTCGCCCTGGTTGGTGGGCACGGTGGTGGGCCGCGGACGCGGATCGCCGCCGCCCGTTGCGGTGGCTCAACCGGTTGGTCCGCTGGATCGCCCCGCCGGATCCCCCGGTCCCTCCGCAGGATCCGAACCGGCCCGAACATTCGCGTCCCGGGCCGGCGGATCCGCCCGGCGACGGTCGGGCCGCTGACGGTGATCCGACACCACAGCCGGCTGGCTGACCCGACCAGGCGTTCTCCGGCGGATCGCCGCTGGTTCTGCCACAGCGGCGGTACAGGCAGGTCAGCCGGGTGCCGTCGCGCTACCTACGCCGGTCGCGTCTTTCCTGCCAGATACCGGTGAACCGGCAGGTGTCGAGGTGTCTGGCCTCGGGCGGGACCTGACAGATGGGACACCGATCGGGCTGTTCCGGTGGCCAGTCACGGCTGGGTTCCTCTTCGGTCACCGTGCCAGTGTGGAGGCACACCGTTCGCCCGACAACCGCCCTTTCAGCGATGGGAGAGCCATGGTTGACACCGACCAGCAGACGTCGGTACGACGGTTGGACCTCTGCGCTGTCGACGTGATCGATCCGCTGCACTGGCGATGGGTGCTGGTCGATCCGGGCACCGGACGGCAGCTCGCCGAACACGCCGTCACACTCGACCGGCGGCGCTGGGAGGTTGCTGCCCTTACCGACCTGCACGCGTACCTGAGCTGGCGCGCGGAGCCGGACCGGCGGGTGGCGAGTGCCGCTGAGGTCGTGGCTCGGCTCGGCGGGTTCATAGCGCTGGAGGTCCTCGGCCCGGGGGTCATGGCGGAGCTTGGCGGACACACTCCGGTGCGCCTGCGGATTCGGGTGGCTGAGGCGACGTTCCTGACCGCGCTCCCCTTGGAGCTGGCCCACCTGGACGGCGTCCCACTGGCTCGGAGCGAAAGGGTGCAGGTGTCGTTCACGGTCAACGCTGACAGCGCCCCCACGACGATGCCATCGGCTACCGGTGTACGGCTCCTGGCGGTGTTCAGCCTGCCCACCGGATCGACCGCGTTGCGGTTGCGCTCGGAGCGGCAGCAGCTGACCAGCCTGATCCGCAAGCTGAACCGCCCGGTCGATGTGGAGATCGTTCAGTGGGGCGTGACCCGCGAGGTGCTGGCCGACCGGATGGCACGCGACGGTGGCCCCGACGTGCTGCACCTGTCCGGTCACGGACGGCAGAGCGGGTTGCTGCTGGAAGGTCCGGGCGGTGCGCCGGACGAGATCGACGCCTCGTCCCTGGTGGACCTGCTCCGTCCGGGCGGTGGCCGGCTGCGGCTGGTATTCGTCTCGGCGTGCGAGTCGGCGGCTGCGCCACCGCGCTGGGTGGATCTCGACCAGCCCGGGACTCAGGTGACGGACCTCGCCGCCGTGCCGGCCAGTCTGGGGGTGCGGCTGGCCCGGGAGCTGGATTGCACCGTGTTGGCCATGCGCTACCCGGTGACCGACGATGTCGCCGGCGACGTGGCCATCGCCTTCTACACCGCCTTGTTCGACGGCGGATCGGATGCCGGCACGGCGGCGGCGCAGGCGGTCCGGAAGGTCGCTGCGGCGGGCGTGTCGGCGGCCCGGCCGGCGCTGTCGCTGGCAGCGCCGGTGCTGATCGGTCCGGACGACGTCACCGTGGTCAGAGCGGACCTGCTGGTCGCGCCGACAATCACAGAGCCGGTCGCCATCGACCCGCTGACGGGCTTCACCTCACCGTCGACCGGGTCCATGCCCGCGGCGCCGGACCGGTTCGTCGGCCGGGAGCAGGTGATGACGGTCGCGGGGGCCGGGCTGCGACCGGACAGCGGCAACCCGGTCATCGTCCTGACCGGGATGGCGGCGGTGGGCAAGACGGCCTGCGCGGTGGAACTCGTGCACCGGCATCGGGACGACTTCGACAGGGTGGTGTTCTGGTCCGCTCCCGAGCGGGACGCCGACCAGCAGGACACGGTGGCCGCCTTCGTCGACGCCGTCGATTGTCATGTCGGTGACGCCGTGGCCTCCCCGCTCGTCGCGGCCAACGATCAGCAGGGGTGGCTGGAGGCGGCCGCCGACCTGTTCGACCGGTGCGACCGGCACCGGACCCTGCTCGTGCTGGACAATGCCGAGTCGCTCCTGACTGCGGGCGGGCAGTGGCGTGATCGACGTTGGTCGGACCTACTCACCGTGCTCGCTGCCCGCTCGGGACCGACCCGGTTGCTGGTTACCAGCCGGATCCCGCCGGCCGCGCCCATCGGTGCCGGGGTACGCCAGATGAGCGTCCAACCGCTGTCCGACAGCGAGGCGCGTGTCCTGGTCCGGCAACTGCCCAACCTTCGGCGGCTGCTGCACATCGACGATCCCGCCGGCCGACCCGGTTCGGCCGGCTCCACGTCGGCGCACGAATCGGCGTACCGCCTGGACAGGGCGCTGGTGACTGCCGTGCTGGCCGCCGCGCAGGGTCATCCGAAGCTGCTGGAGCTGGCCGACGCCGCGGCGGTCGACCCGGCGGAACTGGCCCGCCTGCTCCAGGTGACCGGTCAGGCGGCCGGCGGCGAGCAGTGGCTCGGCGACACGCTGACGGGCTGGACCCGGGAAACGACGCGGCGGCTCGATCCGGCGGCGCTGCTGATGGTGCAGATGCTCGCGGCGGTCGAGCCGGCACACCGTCTCCCCGGCACCCTTCGCGTTGTCTGGGCGGACGTTTGGGAAACGGTGGGTCGGCAGGGCGCGGCCCCACCGTCCGACGCGATGCTGTCCGTGCTCGCCGCCGCGGCGTTGACCCAGCGGCGGACACTCGTGGGCACCTCGATGCCGGCAGGTGTCGACGGGACAGGTGCCACCGACGTGATCCGGTACGACCTGCACCCGACCGTCGCTGCGACGGTACGGGCCGACACGCCGGCGCACGTCGCCAGCGCGGTGGACCTCGCTCTTGCCGACGCCTGGCACCAGATCGCCCAGGCGCAGGAAGACCGCGGCGACCGGGAAAGCACCTCGGTGGTGGTCGGCGCGTTTCTCGCGGCGGTGCCGTACCTGCTCCGGCAGTCACGCTTCGCCCGCGCGGCCGGATGCCTCGGCGCGGCGCTGGTCCGCGACACCAGTCCGCGGACCGCGCGGATCGCCCTGTCCTACGCCGCTGCCCTGGACCCCGCCACACCCGGACGGGACCTGGTCGTCGCCAAGGCGCTGCAACCCCTGGACCCGGTCGAGGCGGAACGGCTGCTGCGGCAGGCGTTGTCCGATCCTGATGAGGAGACGGCAGCGTTCGCCGCCAACGCCTTGGCCAACCAGTTGCACCAGCAGGGACGGCTCGCCGAAGCGTTGGAGCTGGCCGAGCGACATGAGCAGTTGGTCCAGCGCGCGGGTCCATGGAGACGGGCCGGAGCCCGGGTGACGCGGCTGCAGGTGCTGCACGAGAGCGGCCAGGCCGGGCAGGCACTGACCGAGGTGACCAAGGTCCTCGACGAGCTGCGTACGTTGTCGACGGAGCCGACCGCGCCGGGCGGGCCGCCGCAGGGCGAAGTGGCCTGGATCGTTCGGCAGGCGGCCCTCAGCCTCGCGGTGAGTGCCGCCCTGACCCTGGAACTGTGGCAGGTCGCGCTCGACCACAACCAGCTTCTCCTCGACAGCGTCCAGCGGCGGGGTGCCGCCGAGGCGGAGGTCGCGTTCTTCTGGTTCAACGACGCCAACGCACTGATCCAGCTTGGTCGCTTCGACGAGGCCCGGAAGGTGCTGACGTACTGTCAGCGGGTTTTCGACGATCACGGCGCGGAGCTGAGCCTGTCCCGGGTGATCGGCACCCAGGCCCTGCTCGCCGCGAAGCAGGGCAACCTGACCGAGGCGGTGGCCCTGGAACAGACCGCGCTGCGGCTGGGCTACCGGCATCCGCTCGCCGCCGACCTCGCCGCTGGGCACCAACTGCTCGGCAACCATCTCGGGAAACTCGGCACCGATCCGGCCGGACAGCTCGGCCACCATCTGGCCGCCGCGCTGTTGACCCGGATCACCGGGTCGGCCCTGCTGTCCCGGTTCCTGCACACGGTCGCCACCGATCTGCACACCTACGGGCAGAGCCGGCTGCCGGCCGACCTCGCGACGCTGGCGGCCCGGGTCGAGCGGGTCGACGGCGTACGCTTCCGCGAGGTGGTCCACGCGCTGCTCGCCGCCGATCCGGCGGAACAGGACCGCATCTTTCGGGGGGCCGAGGCGTCGGAGCAGTGTCGCAGCCGGGCCGAGGAACAGTTCCGTGGACTGCTCGCTGACGTCCGGCGTGCCGCCGAAGAGCAGGGCTTCGACCTGACCGGCAACCTGCCGCGCTGGGAGGGTCTGATGTCGATGATCGCTATGGCGGCGGCAGGTGACGCGCAGGCGGACCGCCAGCTCACCGCGATCCTGCAGCCGATGAATCCGGGAACCGACGCGGGAGGGCTGGCCGCGGCGATCCGCCGGGTTGTCGGCGGCGAGCGGGACGATGCCGCCCTGATCACCGAGCTTCATCCCGCCGATGCCGCCGTCATTCGCCGCGTGCTGGGGACGATTCGGTGGCGGGACAAGGTACGGGGCTGCCCGGAGGAGGATCGGTTGGCCCTTACCGAGACGGACTACCGCGCTGCGGTGGACGCTGACGACAACGTACGGGCGGGTCTGCGGGCGGCGGAGCTCAGCGGCCTGCTGCGCGTCCGCAAGCAGTTCACCGAGGCGCTGCCGTACGCCGATCAGGCCATCGCGCATCGCCGGCGGGCCGGATTCGGGCCGTGGAGCCAGCGATTCGACCTCGGGCGGCGGCTGCAGCTCCTCAACGACCTGCGCCGCTGGGATGAGGTCCTCGCGGAGCTGGCACCGCTGCGCGACGAGTTGCGCGGCGAGCCGGACCTACCCAGCCGCACCGACCCGGTGAACCCGTCCACGGTGCGAGACCAGCTGCTGACCCTCGGCTTGCTGGCCGCAGCTGCCCTGCGGGACTGGGAGTTGGCCCTCGACTTCCACGACGATCTCGCGGCGAACATGCAGCTGCGCGGCGCGAGTCGCGTCGAGCTCGCCCTACACAGCCTGGACCGGGTCACGCTGCTAAGCCCTCTTCGACGCACCGCCGAGGTCGCAGAGGTGAACGACGAGGTGCGAGCGGTGATCTCGGGCAACCTGGACGCGGAGACTCGGGCGCGGTTCGACGTGGCGTTGGACCGGGCGGCAGGAGCGCTGGCGCCGGAGGCCCCGTGGCGCCTGCAGGCGCTGGCCGACGCGTACGAGGGGATGGACAGCCAGGATGTCAGCCTTCCACTGATCGCGTTGGAGCACTACTACTTCGCGATCGGTGACGGACCGGCCAAGACGTCGACCGCCAAGGCGTCGCATCTGCTCGCGTCGGCGGTCGTCTGCAGGCTGGACGGTCAGGACGCCTCGGCCGACTTGACGGTCCGGTACGTGGCACCGCACCTGTACCAGCCGGACGGCGCCCGGGTCATTCCCACCCTGGACAGCATCGTCGCCGTGGTGGAGGAGGTGCCCGGCGTGCGGTTCGGGGAACTTGTCACGCAGGTGATCGGCACCCCGCGCCGGGCGGCGGCGGCGGTCGCCGATGCGGTGCGAGCCGCATACCGGATCCCGGTAGCCGAGTTGTTCGGCCTGGACCAGGTGGTCGCGGACCACGAGACGGCGATCGCCGCGGTGGCGGCCGCCTACACCGGCGGGCTGCGGGAGCAAACGGCCTGCGAACCGATCCTCGCCGAATTGGCGGCGAAGCCGGACGGCGCGCGACTCGCTGCGGCGTTACGCCGGGCGGCGGCCGGAAACCTGCTGTCGGTGGACGAGCAGGAGGCGATGCACCCGGTCCATGCGGCGATCATCGGCGCGCTGCGCAGCAGGATCGCACGCATCGGCCGTCAGCGGTGACCCATCCCCGCGCGGTCGGCGCCGCTGACCTAAGCCGGTGGACCTACCGGTCGCTGGGGCGACCCACCGGGGTGGGCGCGGTCGACGGCACGGCGGCACTGATCGGCGGAGCCTCGTCGGTCACCGTCCGGTCGAGGCTGACCTGCGCCGTGCCGGTGCCGCCGACCCGGATGTCGTCGTACGCCTGGAGCTGCTGGTCCGGGCCGAGGTACAGCACCGACATGGCCAGCGGAGTCGGCTCGTCGCCTTCGAGTCCGCGCAAACCCGCCCCGCCTGTGGAGCCCTGCACCGCGAGTCGCGTGGTCATCCCGTCGGTGGGTGGCAGTACCGTCACCTCTCGGCGGTGGGTGTGACCGGCGAGCACGAGTGGCGCGGCACCGTTGAGCGCTGGCGCGGCCGCCGGGTCGTGGACCAGCGCGATGTCGACGGGTGTGTCCAGGGCGCGGATCGTGGTGGCCAGGAGCTCCCCGGTGCCCTCGACCGTCGTCGGTGATTCGTCCCAGGGACCGGAGGCAGCGTCCCGCTTGTCCGGGGTGAAGCGAGGATCCGCGATGCCGGCGATGGTCACCCCGGCGACGACCGTGACGGAGTTGTCCAGCACGACGGCGTTCGGCTGGCTGGCCACCGCAGCTGCGGTGCGGGGCGAGTCGTGGTTGCCGCGGATGTAGACGTAGGGCACGTCGAGTTGGCTGATCATGGAGACGTAGTTCGTCTCGGGTTCGCTGCCCCAGTCGGTGATGTCGCCGGTGTCGATCACCGCGTCGATGTCGTACTGCTCGATGACGGTCTGGATCACCGGCCAGGCGGCCGGGTTGAGGTGGAGATCCGAGACGTGCAGCAGTCGGGTGGTGTCCGGGGATGCCTGGTAGATGGGCAGGCTGGACACGGTGGCGTACAGCTTTCCGACGTTGCCCACCAGCCGTTGCAGCTGCTCGGCGTAGCGGCCGTAGTCGTCGGCGATGCGCTGGGCGTCACCGATGAGCGCGGGGGCGTTGGCCAGCAGCCCTTCGTAGCGCGGCTCCGCCAACGCCTGCGGTCGTAGCGTTCCGGCGGCCACGCCGAGGGTGCTGCCGGTGATCAGCAGGGCAAGACCGCCGGACCAGGCGACCCGGCGGACGGACCGGAGGGTCACGGCCGCCAGCAGCATCGAGACCAGGACTGACGCTCCGAGCGTACGCAGCCCGAGGCGGACCAGCGCGTCGCGGAGGTCCTGCGGCGCGGTGTCTCCGGCCTGCGCCAGGGCTGCGGGATCGTTGATCAGCGCTTCGGTGCGTCGTTGGTCCAGCGAGTCGAGGCGGACGGTCAGCTGGGCCGGGCCGTCGTGACTGTCGACGAAGAGTGAGCCCAGGGGTGGCACCGCGACCTCGGTGCCCCCCTCGGTGCCGAGGGTCAGGTGGAACGCCACCCGGAACGGTCCTACGTCGCTCTCGCCCCGGGCACCCAGCAGGACGCCGATGGTGACACCGACGACGGTGACGGTCACCAGAGCCGCCGCGGTCACGATCCGCCTGGACCACCGGGAACGGACGACTCGCGACGCACCCGTCGCGGTGCGCCGTAGCACGGGCACCACCAGGCGGTAGGGCGACCGACGGGCACCGGGGTGTGGAGTCACGGTCGGAGTCCGATCTGTTGCGGGGAAGGAGGGGAGGCGGAAAGCGCAGCACCACGGCTCCGGCCCGACCCTGCTGGACCTCCGTCTTCCGTCCGCGGTGCTCGGCCCACGAAACATGTATGCATGCAGCAGTCCGTGTGGCTGTCAGGCTACCCGCGGGGATGGGCACCGGCCAGATTCATGTCGCGGCCACCGGACCATCACTGGGCCGCGACCGAACCGCCGGCGAGATGGTCACGCAACCGTCATGGTTTCGCGGTCGGGTCGCCACATGCGCGGGAAGTCCTTGAACAGGCGGCACCACTGAGGGGAAGGAATCGCTGGTGGACAGGTGGCTCGGCCCGATGCATCCGGCCCTGGCAGCGCTGTCGGCGGTGATCCTGCTCACCGCCGGCTGCACGAACCCGCCCGCGGTCCCCCAGCCCAGCCCCGAGCCGGCGCCGGCCACCCGACTGGGGACCATCGCCCGGGCGGAGGTGGGCGACCGGCTCACCGTGACCGCCACCGTCGACCGGGTCATCGCCGACAGGGCCTTCGTCGTACGCGACGTGGACCTGACCAACGGGATCCTGCTCGTGCTGTCGGCGGGCCCGTCCGCGCCGGCTCCGCCGCAGCTGGTGACCGTGCAGGGCACCGTGATCCGGTTCTCCCACCGTGACCTCGCCGACCACTACGCCCTCGGGCCGCCCGGCCCGTACCGGGCCTTCGAGGGCAGGCCCGCACTCGTCGCGCAGGCGCTGAGGACCTGGGAGTGAGCCACCCGATTCCACCTACACGGGAGGAGCAATGACAGTCAGTGCAATGCTGGGCGCCATCGTCGTCGGTCTGGTCGCCGGCGCGCTCGGTCACCTGGCAGTACCGGCGCGCGATGCCATTCCGCGCTGGTTGGCCCCGGTCCTGGGCGTCACCGCAGCGCTACTCGCCACCGTCGTCGCCGTGCTGAGCGGGGTCGATGTCCGAGGTCTCGGCCTTCCCGGCTTCATCGCCCAGGCGGGTTGCGCCAGCCTCACCGTCATCCTGGCCGCCACCGGCGCCGGTCGTCGCTCCGGAGGTTAGCTCCCCGCCAAGCCGTTTCCGGGATTCCGCCGCTGGCGGCTGCCTATGGTGGAAACGACGCGACAGGCCCGCATCGCGGGTCGCCGCCGAAGACGATGGGCAATCAGCATGGAGCGGTTCCTGGAGGCTGTCTGGGACACGAGCAGCGTGAGCGGTCGCCTCGTGACCAGCCTCGTGCTGATCGTGCTGGCCATCGTGCTCGCCGTACTGGCCGGACGTCTGGCCACCCGTCGGGTGGAGGACACCACCAACCGCTACTACCTGCGCAAGGCGGTGCACTACCTGACCGTCGTGGCGTTGCTGTTCGCGCTGGCCCTGCTCTGGCGACCGTTCGCCGGCCGGGTCGGCGTGGTCTTCGGCCTGCTCGCCGCCGGGCTCGCACTGGCCATGCAGGAAGTCATCGGCGCGTTCGCCGGGTGGATCAGCATCCTCACCGGCCGGCAGTACCGCGTCGGTGACCGGATCCAGATGTGCGGCGTACGCGGCGACGTCCTGGACATCACTCCGCTGCGTACCCGCATCCTGGAGAGCGGCTCCTCCTCCGACCCGGATTCCTGGATTCGCGGCCGTCAGTACACGGGACGGGTGGTGTCCCTGTCGAACCGCCTGGTGTTCAACACACCGGTCTACAACAGCAGCACGGTGCTGGACCATCTGTGGGAGGAACTGGCCCTGCCCGTCCCCTATGAGGCCGACTGGCACCTGGCGGAGCGCATCCTGTGCGAGGAGGCGCAGAACATCTCCTCGACGGTCGAGGCGCGACGCGCCATCGAGCAGATGCGCCACCGCTACCCGGTGGCCGAGGCGGAGGTCGATCCCCGCGTGTTCGTCCGCGCCACCTCCAACTGGGTCGAGCTGTCGGCACGGTTCGTGGTGCCGGTACGGGCCGCCCGACAGGTCAAGGACCAGGTCACCCGGCGGGTGCTGGACCGCTTCGCGGAAAACGGCATACGGGTGGCGTCGATCACGCAGGACATCACCATCCACCCACCGCAGGCATCGCAAACCCTCACCGTCCACGCCGACAACCGCTGACGGTCGCCGCCTCTCCCCCGGCGGACGAGGACGACCGTCCCAGCGCCGATCAGGGTGGCCAGGCCAGCACGGCGGACGGGGCGCACGTTCGCACGCAGTGCGCCACGATGAGCGGGTGACGTCGAGGAAGTGGACCTGGTGAGCCGTCCCCGTACCCTGTCCGCGGGGCTCGCCGCGGTCCGGGAGAGCTTCTGGCTCGTGCCGGCGGTCTTCGCGCTGGGCGCGGTGGCGACGGCGGTCGGCCTGTCGGTGCTGGAGCTTCAACTGGACCTTCCCGTCGAGGGGATCCTGCCCAGCGGACCCGAAGGGGCCCGGTCGCTGCTGTCGGCGATCATCACGGCGATGATCTCCTTCACCGCACTGGTCTTCTCCATCACGGTGGTGGCCCTGCAGTTGGCCAGTAGCCAGTACTCCCCCCGGGTGCTCCGGACCTTCCTGCAGGATCGGGCAATCCAGGCGACGCTGGGGACGTTCGTCGCCACCTTCCTGTTCGCCATGGTGGTGCTCGCCGCGCTACCGGATCGCGAGTCGGAGCGGTTCCCGGACCTGTCGCTCGCGGTGGCCATGTCGCTGGTCCTGGCCAGCACCGGCCTCTTCATCTACTACCTGCACCACATCACCACCGTGATGCGGGTGTCGCACATCATCGCCTCGATCGGCGCGCAGACCCGACGGTCGATCGACCACCTTCCCCCACCGGACGAACAGGCGGTGGTGGTGCCCGGCGCGGTCACGCAGACCGCGCCGGCCCCGGAACCCGGGATGGTCAGCGATGTCGATCTCGCGCTGCTCGCTCGACTGGCACGCGAGTACGACTGCGCCTTCACCGTCGTCCCCGCACTGGGGGACTTCGTCGTCGCGGGCTCACCCCTGGTGCGAGTACACCAGCTTGCCGGCGGCACGGCTCGCACGGTCCCCGCCGAACGGGTCGACCAGGGCGTGACCATCGGCGTGGAGCGCGTCCCCGGACGGGACGTCGGTTTCGGCTTCCGGCAGCTGGCCGACATCGCCGAACGTGCGCTGTCCCCGGCGGTCAACGACGTCACCACCGCCGTACGGGCCGTGCAGGAGGCACACGACCTCCTCCGTCGACTCGCGACGCGCCCCGACCCGGTTCACGTCGTCCGCGACGACGAGGGTCGGGTCCGCGTCCGGGTCGACGGGGTCCCGTACGACGATCTCCTGGCCATGATCGTCGACGACATCCGACTCGTCTCCGGTCAGCAGCCCCGTGTCGCGCGGCTGCTGGACGCCGTACTCCGCGATCTGGCAACCGTCGCGCTTCCCGCACACCGGACGGCGATCAGCCGTCGGCTACCGCCGGGCGGTGACGACCATTGACGACCTGCAGGGCGTCGGTGGCGGCCACCGACGCGAGGCTGGTCAGGCTCCGCCGGCCGGGTCGCTCTCCATCCCGCCGAGGAGGCCGAGCAGGCCGGCGGCGAAGAGCTGGCGTCGGACGAAGGGTGTGAGGTTCGCCAGCCGGAGGGTCCCGCCGCGCACGTCGACGGCCCGCTGGCAGGCGACGAGGGTGCCCATCCCGGAGGAGTCGATGAAGGTCAGGTCGGCGAGGTCGAGGACCACCTGCCGTACCGAGTCGGAGGTCAACGACGCGAGGACCGCGTCGTGCACGAGGCCGTTCGTGGCGACGTCCATCTCGCCGCTGAGCCGGATCCGTACGGCAGAGCCGGTGCGGATCGTGTCGGTCGACAACTCCACGCTGCTCTCCCGTCCAGGCCGAGGCACCGGATACCTGCATCCATACATGAAACCCTGGGACAAGGCTACCCGGCGCCGGTCTCGCGGACCAGGCTGCGGGGATACGGCCCCGATCCCTCGGTCGCGGGCAGGCGCTCGGCCAGCAGCAGGGCGATGTCGTCATGGGGCTCACCGCCCACATGCCGGCGCACGGCGTTCCACACCGCGTCGAGGGACGCGTCCACGCTCGGCCCCGCCAGGCACGTCCGAAGCGCGGCCAACGGAAAGAAGGTCCGGGCGCGGTCACGTGCCTCGACCAGGCCGTCGGTGTGCAGCAGCAGCCGCTCACCGACCTCCCAGCGGTGCACGGTCGCCGCCGACCGGGATCCGCCGAGGCCCAGCGGACGGTCCGGCGGACGCGTACCGAGTTCCTCCAGCTCGCCCGAGCGGTGCCGGAGAATCGGCGCGGGATGACCGCAGTTGACCAGACGGATCTCGGCCCCGCGCAGCTCCACCAGGACCGCGGTGACGAACGTCGTGCCCCGAGCCGGCACCGGCTCCCGGCCGACGAGGTCGTCCAGGTCGCACGCCACCTGCGTCAGGTTCGACCGGGTGATCGCCGACTGGCGGAACGCCCCGGTCACCGCGGCGGCCAGCCGCACCGCGTCGAGCCCCTTGCCGCAGACGTCACCGACGATGATCCGGAGCTGTTCCGGGTCGGCGACAACCTCGTACAGGTCGCCACCCACACCGGCTTCCTCGTGGGCGGAGACGTACCGGGCGGAGACCTGGACTCCGGCCGCCCGCCGGGGCGGCTCGCGCAGGATCGCGGCCTGCGTGGCCCGGACGATCTCGGTCATCCGGCGCAGCCGTTCCTCTCGCCCGGTGCGGGCCCGTGCCACGTAGACCGCCATCAGGCTGACGGCGATCACCACCGCCACCCGGAGCAGGTGGTCGAGGCCGCCGAGCATTCCGCTGGGCAGTCCGGCGGCCACCGCCGCCGAGATCGCGGCGGCCGAGACCAGGGCGGTGCGGCGGGGGGTGTCGACGGCGGCGGCGAACAGCGGAGCCAGGCTGAGAAAGCCGATGAGTACGGCCTGCGTGCCGGCCACGACGTCGACCAGCAGGATCGTCGCGATGAACCCCAGGGCCAGGGGCAGCCCCCGCCAGCGGGTGGAACCACTGGAGACGCGACCGTCGGTGTGCTGACCGGCGGCTGGCTCCCTGCCCTGGGTACGGTCAGCGGGAGGGATGGGACGCATCGGTGCGCAACTCCTGCTCGTCGTCGTCGCCGCTCCGCGGCGCCGGCGGGGCGAGTTGCCGACGCAGGGACGCGATCTCGGCGCGGAGGACGGCGATGTCCTCACTCGTGGCGGCGGGCGGCTGCCCCTTGTCGGAGACGCGCTCCACGATCCAGGTGGCCAGCGAACCGGTGACGAAGCCGATCAGACCGATGCCGCCGACCATGAGCCCCAGAGCGACGAAGCGCCCGGCGACGGTGACCGGATAGTGGTCCCCGTAGCCGACGGTGGTGATGGTGACCGTCGCCCACCACAGGGCGTCGTCGAAGGAGGCGATGTTGGCCTCCGCGGACGACTGCTCGGCGTCCAGCACGGCGAGCGCGGACACCAGCACCAGCAGCGTGGTGGTCACACCGACGTAGACGGCGAGTCGACCACGGGCCCACGTCTCCGTCCGCCTGCTGAGGGTCAGCACCACGGTGATCAGCCGTAGTGCCCGCAGCGGCCGAAGGACGGGCAGGACCAGTACGGCCAGGTCGAACAGGTGCTGCCGAAGGAACCTCCGCCGGCGGTCGGTCAGCGTCAGGCGCACCAGGAAGTCGGCCCAGAACACCAGCCAGATGACGACGGTGGCGACCTCGCACACCCGCTGCCACGGCCGGTCCAGGTCGGGCCGGAGGATGGGTGCCGCGTAGACGACCAGGAAGACGACCGACAGGATCGTCAGCGGCAGCGCCGTGCGGTGTTCCCACCTCGTGGCGCGGTCGACCGGGAGCGTGTGGTTGCTCGTCTGCATGAACGGCTCCACCCCGAACGTTTTGCGTGTACACGTGCAATCATCTTCCAGTGGAACTCTACGCGGAGAGCGATGTCCGGTCGACGGCCGGCGGCGAGGAACTGGTCGACGGACTCTCGGCCCTCAGCCGCACCGTGGTGGGAATCACCGCTCGAACCCTGGCGACCCTGGACGTCGAGGTCACCCTGTCGCAGTACCGGACCCTGGTCGTCCTCGCCTCCTGCGGTCCGCTGCGCACCGTGGACCTGGCGGCCGCGCTGCACGTGCACCCGTCCACGGCGACGAGGACGTGCGACCGCCTGGTACGCCGGGACCTGGTGGCTCGGCACCAGCGGCCCTCGGACCGACGGGTGGCTCTGCTGACCCTCACCGAGGCCGGCAAGACGCTGGTGGGCGACGTCATGCGACACCGGACCCAGGAGATCCGACGCCTGGTGCAGGCGGTTGGCGCCGGGCACCGGACGGCCGCCGAGCTGATCAACGCGTTGGTGATCGCGGCCGGCGAGCCCACGGAGGACCAGTGGTGGCAGCGCTGGGAGCAGTCCGCCGAGATTCCCTAGGCTCCCGGGCCGCACCGCCGGAGCCCCTGCCCGCGAGGGCGGCCCCTCCCTGCTCATTCGCGACCAGGGAGGTTACGGTTGCATCCGATCCGCATTAGCTGCAACCGTGCAGGTATCCGTCAGCGAAGACCTGGATCGGGAAAGGCGAAGACACTCCTCGTGTTCACCATCCGGACCTCGGGCGACGGCCCTACGCCGAGGACCCTCTTCCTGGCCGGAGAAATGGACATGGCCTTCTCCGGTCACGTACGCGCCGCTGTCGAGTCGACCCTGGCGGCGACCGCCTCCCAGTGGGTGATCGTGGATCTGCGAGACACCACCCTGATCGATTCCAGCGCGGTGAAGGAACTGGTCGACGCCCACCGGCTGGCCGCCCGGCAGGGACGCGTCCTGATCCTCCGCAACGCCACCGGCATCGTCGCCGAGGTACTCCGCGTCGCCGGCGTCGCGGCCACCCTCAGCCGTCCCGCCACCACACCCACCGGCACGATCTACGGCTCGTCGGCCCGCGGACGGCACTCGTGACTCCGATGACCTGGCGGATCCTCCGCGACCTCGACGGCGGCAGCACCACGATCACCCTCATGGGCACCCTCACCCCTGACCAGGAACCACGGCTTGCCGATCTGCTGCTCGAGGGCGGTCTCGACGCTCCGCTGGCCCTCGTCCTCGATCTGAATGCGATCCCGACCTCGAACGCGGCAACCGTCGCCGCGTTCCTCAGCAGGTGGGCGACCGACCGGACGAACGGACCGGAACTGGTGTTGTCGGTGAACTCCCTGACCCCCACCGGCCGGCTGCTGCACGCCACCCTCGGCAGGCAGACGACGCTCAGGACAGCCACCGTTCAGGGTCCCGCCCGGCAGGAAGCAGTCGATCCCCGCCGGGCGCACCTGAGCCTGCCCGCCGACCGGCAGTCGCCCGCCGCCGCTCGCCGCCTGGTCGCCGCACACTGCCGGGCCTGGGGCATGCACTCGACAGCCGACCGGGCGATGGTGATCGCCTCGGAGCTGATCAGCAACGCGGTTCTGCATGCCGCAACCGAGGTCGACATCACGGCCACGGCTCTGTCGGGGTCCCTGAGGATCAGCGTCCGGGACCGGGCGGTCGGAACTCCGCGCCCGGCCGTGGTGACGGATTCGGGTCAGCTACCCGAAGGCGGCCGGGGCCTACCCATCGTCGATGCCCTGGCGACCGACTGGGGCTTCTTCGCCTTCGGCGACGGCAAGACCGTCTGGGCGCAGATCGACAGCCCGGCGCTGCCGCCGTCAGCGTGACAGCAGGACGATTCCGGCGACGAGAGCCGCCGCGAGGGCTGTGGCCACCGCCGCGGCGCGCCTGTTCGTGGAGAGGTGGCGCAGGGCCAGAGCCAGCGGACCGACGGGCAGGAGCGATCGATCGTGACCCTCCCGACGTCGGGGTGGCACGTCGACGTCCGACCGTTCCTCAAGATCCCATCGGCGGCTGAGCAACGCCGTCCGGCCAGCAGTCCCACCACGCTGCCCCGGGCCAGGGTGATCGCCACGGTGGCGAGAGTGACGAGAACACTGGCGGTGAGCGCGAGGCCGGCGGAGATCACCCGGTCCGCGGCGAACAACGGTCGGCGGCCGAGGGCCCAGCCGGCGACACCCGCCCAGCACAGGCCGATGACGATCATCACGGAGAACGCGACGTGGGTGCCGGTCAACCCTTCGCTGACCTGCCTGCGGTCCAGCACACCGGCGACGTCGTCGTCCACGGCCTCGTCGCTCTCGACCAGGTCGGGCTGCCGGTACAGGTCCCGCAGATGGTTCGTTACCGCGCGACGGACGATGGTGAACAGCCATGGCGCCACCGGAGGCCCCGAGGTTCACGGACATGCCCCTGCTCGGCCTCGGGCCTGCCGCCAGGGCGCGTGATGATCATCACGGGCGGCAGACCCTACCCTCACGCGAGGGTAGGGTTCGATCGCGGTCATCGGCGGGACCAGGGTGTCCTTTGCAGTGACCATGGTGCTGCTCGGCGACGCCGCCCGCAGGGGTCGAATACGAGAAGCCGAGCGTCGCCAGGCAGCGAGCAGCTGCGTTGCCCCGACTCGGGGCCTGGAACCATGCGCGTCCGCGATGCGCCCGAGTGGAAATGGCTGTATGCCCTCTGTGATGTCCGCGGTCTCCCGGCCGCGCCCGTCCCGTCCGTCCTGGCTGTCGCCGAGGGTGTTCCGCACCGAGGTCCTCGCCGGCCTGGTCGTCGCCCTGGCGCTGATCCCGGAGGCGATCTCCTTCTCGATCCTGGCCGGGGTCGACCCGCGCGTGGGGCTGTTCGCCTCGTTCACCATGGCCGTGACCATCGCGATCTGTGGTGGCCGGCCGGCGATGATCTCCGCCGCGACCGGCGCGATCGCCCTCGTGGTCGCGCCGCTGGCGAAGGAGCACGGGCTGGACCACCTGATCGCGGCGGTGATCCTCGGCGGCGCCATCCAGATCCTCCTGGCGGTGCTCGGCGTGGCGAAGCTGATGCGGTTCATCCCGCGCAGCGTCATGGTCGGTTTCGTCAACGCCCTGGCGATCCTGATCTTCGCCGCTCAGGTGCCGCACCTGCTCGGCGTGCCGTGGCTGGTCTACCCGCTCGTCGCCGTCGCCCTCGCGATCATGGTCGGACTCCCCCGGCTCACCCGCGCGGTCCCGGCGCCGCTGGTCGCCATCGTGGCGCTGACCGTGGTCACCGTGGCCGTCGGGGTGGCCGTGCCGACCGTCGGTGACGAGGGGGCCCTGCCGGACAGCCTGCCCACCCTCGGCCTGCCGCAGATCCCCTGGACCATGGACACCCTCACCCTGATCGCCCCGTACGCCCTCGGGATCGCGCTGGTCGGGCTGATGGAGTCGTTGATGACCGCGAAGTTGGTCGACGACATCACTGACACCTCGTCCAGCAAGACCCGCGAGTCCTGGGGTCAGGGCGTGGCCAACATCGTCACCGGGTTCTTCGGCGGCATGGGGGGCTGCGCCATGATCGGCCAAACGATGATCAACGTGAAGGCGTCCGGTGCCCGTACCCGGCTGTCGACGTTCCTGGCCGGCGTGTTCCTGCTGATCCTCGTCGTCGCCCTCGGAGACGTGGTCGCGGTGATCCCGATGGCCGCCCTGGTCGCCGTAATGATCATCGTGGCGGTGTCGACGTTCGACTGGCACTCCGTCGCCCCGGCCACGCTCAAGCGGATGCCGTACGGCGAGACGATCGTCATGGTGGCCACCGTCGTCACCACCCTGGCGACCCACAACCTCGCCGTCGGCGTCGTCGCCGGCGTGCTCACCGCCATGGTCATCTTCGCGCGGCGGGTCGCCCACCTCGTCGAGGTCACCAGCGTCCTGGACCCCGACGGCGGCACCCGCATCTACTCCGTGCACGGTGAGCTGTTCTTCGCCTCCAGCAACGACCTCGTCGGCCAGTTCGACTACGCGGGCGACCCTGACACGGTGGTGATCGACATGACCCACGCCCACGTCTGGGACGCCTCCTCCGTGGCCGCCCTCGACGCGATCACCACCCGGTACGCCAACCGGGGCAAGACCGTCGAGATCATCGAGCTGAACAAGCCCAGCGCCCGCATCCACGACACCCTCGCCGGCCAACTCGGCGTCGGCCACTGATGGCCGCCACCGGCCGCGACACCGGGCCGGGGCGGCACGCCTCCGGCCCGGTCACCGGCCGGCTCATGCAGATCGGCGAGGCAGCCGAACGGGTCGGGCTGAGCATCCGCACCATCCGCCACTACGAGGAAGTTGGCCTCATCGTCCCCTCCGCGCGCAGCGAGGGCGGCTTCCGCCTCTACACCGAACCCGACCTCGACCGCCTTGCGGTGGTCAAACGCATGAAACCCCTCGGCTTCACCCTCGACGAGATGCGCGACCTCCTCGCCCTCCTCGACGCCCTCGACACCGCCACCGGCACCGACCGGGCCGCCCTGCTCGACCGGCTCGACATGTTCCACACCGCCGCCACCACCCGCGTCACCGCGCTGCGCGAGCAACTCGCCACGGCCGAAGGCTTCGCCGGAACACTCCGCGCCAAACTCGACCACCATGGCGGTCACCTGCCGGAACGAGACCGCTGAACCGGCCGCCCGGGGTGCGGTTGCCTCGGGGAGCCGGCCCGCCATGAGGAACGGCCTCCTCGAGGAGCGCCGCTACCGGCCATGGTCGACGACGTCGGCCAGGCTGCTGCCGTCGCCCAGCCGTGACCGTGTGAGGACGCTCAGGCTTCCATCGGTCTCCAACACCACCGCCGCGAGGCTCCGGGTGTCGCCCACGCCCTGGCTACGCGCGGCCTGGCGGATCTCGCTCTCCGCGACCCGGAGGCGGCGCATGGTGGCGTGCCGCATCCGCCCGTCGCGCAGCAGCATGGTCGGTCGTGCCTTGATCAGCCGCTGCGACGACGGCCAGCGCACGCCGAGCAGAGCAACGACGTACTGCAGCGCCACCAGCAGCGTCAACGCGAGGATCCCCTCCACCAGGGAGACGTCGCGGGACAGCAGGATCGTGGCCAGGGTGGAACCCAACGCGACGGTGACCACGAGGTCGAACGCGTTGAGCTTGGACAGGGTTCGCTTACCGGACAGCCGCAGGATCACTACCAGCGCCGGGTAGACGATCAGCGCGACGACCGCCAGCCGGAGCAGGTCGGCGGGATTCTTCAGCAGCATCGCAGTGCCGTACCCACGATGTCCGCCCGGCACGCGAGAGGCGATCCGCGAGCCTCCCCGCGCGACAAGAGCAGCCGCCCGAAAAAGGGGCCGGTGCGCGTTGGTGCTCCGAAGACGGGTAGCGGCGTGAAGCGCCCGCATGACTAGTGCGAATGCCGCATTTTGGTATAAGAACGTGCAGCAGTCGCCCAGCCGCCCGCCTGCGAAACAGAAGGACGTCATGCGCAACCCACGCCGTCATTCCACCGGGCCGGGGGAACGACCCCGCCTCAGCCGCTTCCGACGACGGACCGCCGGCGTCGTACGGATGGTCATCGCGCTGGTGCTGGCCGGTGGCGCCTACACCCTGTTCACGCCCGCCGCCCAGGCGCAGGAGGAGCCTCGGCTGAGCGCCGCCGCGGCCGAGGGCGAGGCGTTGTTCGAAGTCGGCTGCATCACCTGCCACGGCCGCAGCGCCGGGGGCGTCGAGGGGCGCGGCCCCAGTCTGATCAACGTCGGTGGCGCGTCGGTGGAGTTCCAGGTCGGCACCGGCCGGATGCCCCTGGCCCGCCAGGAGGCCCAGGCGCAACGCAAACCCCCGCTGTACACCGACGAGCAGGTACGTCAACTCGCCGCGTACATCGACTCCCTCGGCGTGGGACCCGTGGTGCCGGACAACGTCGACGCGCTGGTCGACGACGCCAACCTCGCCCGCGGCGGCGAGTTGTTCCGCGTCAACTGCTCGCAGTGCCACGCCTTCGGCGGCGGTGGCGGGGCCCTGTCTTCCGGCAAGTACGCTCCCAGCCTCTACCCGGCGAGTGACCGGATCATCTACGCCGCCATGCTGAGCGGTCCGCAGAACATGCCGATCTTCGGCGACAACACCCTGACGCCGGAGCAGAAGGCGGACGTCATCGCCTACATCCAGCAGGTCATCCAGACCGACCACGATCCCGGCGGGTTCAACCTCGGCCGCTACGGTCCCTCCACCGAGGGGCTGGCGATCTTCCTGGTCGGCATCGTCGCGCTGGTCTTCGCCAGCCTCTGGATCGCGGGCAAGTCGTGACCGAGCACCGCACCCAACAGAGCCGCGAACCGGTCGACGTCACCGATCGGGCGCTGTCCCGGTTCGAGGTGGTCCGCGAGGGCGCCCGCCGCGACGACATCGAGATCGTCCACTACGAGCCGCAGATCGTCGCCGGTTCCAAGGCCGAACGGCGGCTGGTCCGTACCGTCGCGTTGCTCTTCCTCACCGCGGGCCTGGCCAGCACCGCCTTCCTCGCCGTGTTCATCTGGTGGCCCTGGCGGTACCGCCTCCTGGGGGAGATCGAGGAGTACTACACCCCCCTGCTGGGGACGACGATGGGCATCGCCCTGCTGGGTGTCGGGTTCGGCATCCTCGTGTGGGGCAAGAAGCTGCTGCCCAAGGAGGTGTCCATCCAGGACCGCCACGAGGGGGCGGTCACCTCCGACGATCGGGTCATCACCGGTCAGACCATGCTGCACATGGCCGACGAACTCGGGGTCAGACGCCGTCCCCTGCTGGGTGTGTCCCTGCTGGCGGGCCTGGTTCCCGTCGGTGCGGTCGCCGCAGCGCCCCTGGTCGGCGGCCTCATCTCCGACCCCCACGAGGACAACCAACTGTTCCGTACCGGCTTCGCTCCCGCTGACGAGCAGGGCGCCGTCACCCGCGTCCGTCTGGTCCGCGAGGACGGCCGGCCGGTACGCCCCTCCGACCTGCTCCCCGGAGCGCAGGTCACCGTCTTCCCCGGCATCCCACACGGCGTCAGCAACCAGTACGCCGACTCCGTCACCCTGCTCATCCATCTACGACCCTTGGACGCCCTGCGGGCGCGTGAGAACAACCAGGAGGTCGGCAAGCAGGACTGGATGTGGGGCAACTACATCGCCTACTCCAAGATCTGCACCCACGCCGGCTGCCCCGCCAGCCTCTACGAACAGCAGACCAACCGCCTGCTCTGTCCCTGCCACCAGTCGCAGTTCCTGATCACCGACAACGCCAGACCCATCTTCGGCCCCGCCAGCCGGCGTCTCCCGCAACTCCCCATCGAGGTCGACGACGAGGGCTTCTTCGTCGCCTCCTCCGACTACCAGGAACCCATCGGCCCCGACTTCTGGGAACGTCCCTGACCAACAGGACTCGACCGACGGACGACGCAACCGAGGCCGGAGGGCGCCGCGTGAACCGACAGGACGTCGCCGAGTTCCACGGGGGCCCGCTCGACGGAAACCGTCGGCTTTAGATCGATCTGCAACCGGTGTACGTCGAACCGCTGGAGGAACCGATGACCGCCTCGCCCGCGACGAGGACCGCCGCGCCGCAACGGGGGATGGTGTACGTGCTGCGGGAGGACCCCACCACCGGCCGTCCGGGCTCGGACGCCGCCGGCCTGTATCAGTACGACTTCCGCGGCTACCGCGTCACGCACTGAACGAGGCCGGTTCGCTTCCCAGCCGCTGAAACCTACTGAGCTGCACGGCCTGAAAAGCCGCACCCCTTGTCACCCTGTCACGTCTTTCGTGGACGCGAGTGCGCCGTCGGCGCCTGGTGGTTCCCGACGCCGGGAACCTGTGGTCTGATGTCGCCACCCTCGACGACAGGAGACACCACGATGGCAGTCGACCCGACCGGTCGCGACCTCAAGGAGTTTCTCGCCGCCGATCCCGACGCGCCCGTGGTGATGCTCAACCTCCTACGCTTCGCCGACGGCGGGCGGACGTCGTATGAGCGGTACGCGGCCGCGCTGCGGGAGACGTTTCTGCCGCGCCACGGCGGTGAGGTGCTCTACGCCGGCGACGGCGGCCCGGCCCTGGTGGCCGAGGAGGGCCAGGCGTGGGACGCCGTGCTGCTCGTGCGGTACCCGAGCCGGACGGCCTTCAGCCGGATGGTGGCCGACCCTGAGTACCAGGAGGTCACCCGGTGGCGAACGATCGCCCTGCGGGAGGCGGTCCTGCAGCCGACCTCGCCGTGGGTCAGCGGCTGACCGGCTGGCGAGCAGGCGCGCGGCCCCGGCCGGCAACGAGGCGATCGATGGCTGGTTCCGCAGCGACGTGACCGCCACAGGCCAGGTCGTACCGGCACACCTCGGTACTGGTCTGCGGCGGGGTCTGGTCGCGTGCAGAGGAGGCCGTGTGAACCGGGCGGTACGGGCGGCTGCGGCAGGAATGGACGGGGAGGCTCCTGCCATCGCGACAGGCGGTACCGGCAGGGCGCGGAGGGCGACGACCGGGGTCCGCTGGCCGATTCCGATTGGCACATGAGCGGGCGGTCGGGACGCGTCGAGGGCACGGTACCGCACCGCGCCGGTCGGGTGGGCAGCTGCGGTGCGGTCGCCAACTGTGGCGGGCGGAGCAGGTGTACGACCGGTAGTTGGCCCCGTTACGGGGCGGACGTCGAACAATCGGTTGAGGCCTGTGCGACAGAGGGTGCGGTACACCTCGGCGGTGACGTTGACCAGGCAGATGCGGGATCGCACGTGTCCGCAGGCGTGGCGGGCGTCGAGCAGGGCCCGGGCGGCAACCATCGGCAGGCGCCCTGTGTGACGCAGGTCGACGACGAGCATGCGGGGCCGCCGGGCGAGCGCCACGTCCATGAGCAGCTGCCGGAGGCGCGCTGCCGCGGCGGCGTCCACGACATCGTCAACCGTCACCACGGTGCAACCCCGGCCGGCGTCATACGTCCGCACGCCCAGGTCCCCGCCGCCGCTCCCGACGGGGAGCAGTTCCGATTTCCGTTCGGACAGCACCGCACGCAACTCGGCGAGGGCCTGGGTGAGTACCCGCGACACCGTCATCTGCGAGGTATTCAGCTTGGCGGCTATCTGCGCCTGGGTCCGGTTGCCGAAGAAGTATCGGCGCACCACGTGGCGGGCCCGGGGTGCCAGGCGCTCGACGGCGGCGTGCAGCGTCACCCGGTCGCACACCGCTTCCAGGGCCTCGTCTCGCGCGCCGAGCAGGTCCTGCTGATCGCAGCCGCCGTCGAGCCCCGCCGGCCGGTTCAAGGAGTCCGCCCGATACGCCGACATGCTGCCCTCGGTCGCGCGCACCTCCGCCTCACCTGCTCCGAGGGCGGCGGCGAGTTCGCCGGTCGATGGCGGCCGGTGCAGGCGCTGCGTCATCTCGTCGCGCACGCGCGTGACCTCCAGGCACCGCTCCTGCAGCCGCCGCGGCATGTGCACACTCCACACCCGGTCCCGGAAGTGCCGTTTCAGCTCGCCCAGGACGGTCGGGGTGGCGTAGCCGGTGAAGCTGCTCGCCCGGTTCGGGTCGTATCCGTCCACCGCCTTGACCAGCGCCAGCGCCGCGACCTGCTGCAGATCGTCGAGGGTCTCGCCGCGGTGCTGGTAGCCCCGTGCGAGTCGTCGGGCCAGCGGCAGGTGCCAGCACACCACGGACTGCCGCAGGCGGTCGCGCTCCTGCCCGGCGCAGCGCGGATCGCGTAGCCGGCGGATCGCCGCGACGGTCGCCTGCTCCCGCGGCCCGGTCCCGCCGACGCCGACGTCGGCGGGGGCAGTGGTGTCCAGGACAGCGTCGATCGAAGACATGTCGCTCCCGTGGTCGTCGAGGGGTGACGGCAGTCGTCGGAACCGTGCGGCCGCGAGCCGCGCACGCACGGGCGGTCGCGGAGCCGGTACGGGTTCCTGAGGAATCGCGCCTGCCATTCGGGCGCTGGGTACTGTGCCTGCCGTCCGGTGCCTCGACCTCAGCAGTCTCCTCGACGCCCGGCCGGAAACCGTCTTTGGGAGATCGTCACGGACTTGTCATCGGGCCGTGCAACGACAAAGCGGCAGGCCGAGGAGGCGGTCGTCCACCCCCGCAGCTCGGCGGAGGGGTCCCACGAACGCCCTGCGGCCATCTGGTGCCTCAGCTGTCGGCAGTGACTGACGCACGGACACGTCGCCGCCTGCGGATGCCGCAGATGGTCGGACGGCTCGTTTCTGGTCGGTGCCGGACCGTCCTGGCGCTACCCGGAGGCACGTTTGACCGAGGGCAGATCGCCACGGAAACCGTGGACGGCCGCGCGTCGGAGGCGACCGGGACGGGTAGAGCCAGCCGCCACGACCGACGAAGGGAGACGAACATGTTCGGCCTCACCCTCACCAGGGACACTGCACAGGAGCAAGCTGCCCTGCTCGATCCGGCCCTGGGCCGTGCGCTGCTGTGGCAACGCCTCGACGTTGTCGGGACCGACCTGGCAGTCGTCGACCAGCAGCTCAATGCCGCTGACGGCGTCACGGTCACCGGCGGCATCCTGCCCTACTGCCTGCACTACCGCCTGCGCCGAGACCCCGACGGCGGGTGCATCACGCTGTCGGTCAGCGCCGAGGGTGCCGGCTGGCGCCGCCGGGTACACCTGCAGCGCGACGCCGCACAGTGGCGGGTTGACACCCACGAGAGCGGCGATCTCGATGCCGCACTACGCCGTGTCGGACGGCCGGAAGCGCCACTGGCCGGCATCGACGACACCGACCGCCTCGACGCTGTCGGCGAGATCGCCGTCGCCCGCGCACCGCTGTTCGCCACGCTGCCACGGCGGCACAGCGCCGCAGGGGCCCCGACGAATGCCCGGGTCGGCCTGGTCGTGCCGCCGTCCCTGGCCGTCGTCGTCGTCAACAGCCAGCGGCAGCCGCTGCCCGGCGGTGGTGTGCGCATCGAGTCCGAAACCGGCAACGCCACGATCTCCTTCGACAGAGACGGATACGTCAATCACTGGCCCGGCGTCGCCCGACGAGCACCGATCGACCTCGCCTGACTGTGAGCATGGCGGGGTCGGCTCGGCCGTTTGCCCGCCGCACCAACACGGTAGTGGCAGCCGGACAGCCTGCGGGCAACCGGCATTGGGAAGGGACACCACGATGAAGCGCCAGAGCCCCATCGCGCTGACCAGAATCAGCGACAGCGGCCAGGTCCTCGCCGACCCGGCCCGGGACATCCGCGGGCGTAAGGTCCGCGACCGGGACGGAAACGACCTTGGCAAGGTCGACGACCTGCTCGTCGACAGCCAGCAGCACAAGGTGCGGATGCTGCGGGTGGAACACGGCGGCATCCTCGGCTTGGGCGCCACCCACTCGTTCATACTGGTCGACGCCGTCACCAACATCTCCGACGACACCGTATGGGTGAGTGAGTCCCGGGACCGGGTGTCCGACGCGCCGCGCTACGACCCCGACCTCGTCGACGAGTCGGAGTACTACGAGTCCCTGTACGGCTACTACGGATACCCGCCGTACTGGGGAGCCGGCTACGTCTACCCGAGCTATCCCCTCCACCGCTTCTAGGGGTCGGTAGGCATGGTGGCGTGCCGGACCACACCGGCACGCCACCGGGTGCCGAGCGAGGCACCAGACGTTTCAAGCCAGAGCCCCAATCGGGCGGGCGCGAACCTCACGGTGGGCATCACCGTCGAAGCGCCGGTTGGCGTACCTGTGGACCTATGCGGATGGGATCGTCCGGGTGGCTTGGATGGCGCGGCGCAGTCGGCCGTCGGCAGCCAACTCCCCGAACATGTAGATCTCCGTGGTGATGGTGCCGCCCTTGAGCAGCTCTGCGATAAGCCGGTACCGGGCGGCGACCTGGTCGCCGTCCACCAGCGCCTGCTCCACCTCGACACGGAGACCAGCGGCCCGTCTACGGGCCGGACGGATGTGATCCAGCAGCCGCTTCCGGTCCAGCAGCACGCCGTCGTTGACCAGCTCATAGTCCGGCGTGTGGTAGCGGTCCAGCACAGTCGCCGGATCCTCGTCGCCCAGTCCTGCCTCCTGCGGATAGCGGACCAGATAGCCGGTCAGATCGGTACGGGGCGTCATGCGATCTCCCTGACTGAGCTTATCTTTGACATCGTGTATACGATAATGCCAGGCGGTAGATTAGACAACGTGTCGGAGATAACGGGTGGTCGGCGCCGCCGGCGGCGTTCGGACGCCGAGCGCAGCGCCGCCGCTGTGCTCGACGCCGCCGTCCAGGTGCTCGGTCGGCATCCAGACGCGAAGGTGGAACAGGTCGCCGCCGCAGCTGGCGTCACCCGCCAAACCGTTTACGCCCACTACCCGTCCCGGCCGCTGCTGGTGGCCGCGGTCATCGAGCGCATCACCGCCGAAGCCGTCGCCGCCCTCGACGCCGCCGATGTTGACAGCGGCACCGTCACCGACGCGCTGCTGCACTGGCTGGACGTCACCTGGCGGCTGTTCGACCGGTACCCGCTGCTCCTGCACCCCTCGGTGACCGCCGTTGACCAGGCGGACTCCGACCGTCAGCATGCCGCGGTCATCGAACGCCTGGAGCGGCTGATCAGGCGTGGCCAGGCCACCGGCGAGTTCGACGGCACCCTCAGCCCGGCCTGGTTGGTCTCCGCGACCATCGCGCTCGGGCACGCGGCCGGCGGCGAGGTCGCCGCCGGCCGCATGACCACCGCGGAGACGGCGGCAGCGCTGCGCCACAGCATCCTGCGCGTGTACGGTGCCCGCGAGCCCTGATCAGCGACGGCTTCCTGCCACTCCCGGGTCCATCACGCCAAGGTCCGCCACGACGGTTACCGAGGCCCGCGACAGATAGCTGCAGAGCCGCCTGACCCCGCTAACTTCGCAGAGCCGCCTCAGGTCGCGTCGAGCGGCGCCCGAGGCCGAGCTGTCGGCAGACACCATCACCGTCGTTGTACGGCGCGTCGTCCCTGGCGTTCAAGCGTGGCGTGCGTGTCCGACCCTGGTTGCGGCGGAGATACAGCGCTCGTTGACGGGAAGCCGCCGAGCGTGGAACTCGGCCAAACGCCAGCTCATCCCCCACTGACGATCACCATTTCGTTGCCTTCGGGGTCGGCGACCCGCCAGCGATCCTCTGACTCGTCAAGGAGCCGGCCACCGGCTGCGACGGTCGTGGCGAGGCGCGTCTGCGCGAGGTCCGACGGCACGGCGAGCTCGACGTGGATGCGGTTGCGCTGCCGGCGCCGCTCCGTCTCCGAAGCGTCGAGCTCCTGGAACACCAGCACCGGGTTCAGCCGCCGCGGATCGCGGATGTCGCTGACCCCGGGTCGCCGGTCGTGGGTGTATCCGAGTGCGGCGACCCAGAACGCGCGGACCGCGGCGACGTCGGCGGCGTCGAGGAAGAGCTGAGCGAAGCGCGACAGCCCCGGATCCGCAGTGGCCCCGACCTCGCGCGCGGCTGTCTGGAGGTTTCCGGCGAGGTCGGTGAACTCGAGCTCGAGGCCGTGGGCGTCGTCGTCCCACTGGTCCTTGCCGCTGTCGATGATCACTAGCCCGGGGCGCAGGTCGACCAGCAACGGGAAGCCCCTGTCGTCGGCCAGCGCCGCCGCGGCGACGGCCAGGTCACGCTGCTGCGTCGGCGAGGTGGTGCGGTAGCACGCCATCGCGCTGAACACCGCCTGCCAGTCGGCAGTCCCGATCCCCTCGCCGAGCGCATCGCCCGGCACCAGGTCGACCTCGTTGCCGTCGGGGTCGGCGTGACGGACCCCGAACGGTCCCGATGCCTCACCAAGACCCGCCTGCTCGACCGCCGCGGCCGGCCGCACCACGTCGAGGTGGATGCGGTTCCGCAACGGCCGTGGCTCGGTCGACTGCCGGATCCGCATCGCGGGGTCGCGCCGCAGCGGATCCACCAAACCGCCGTCATCCCCAGGCGCGTAGTCGAGCACGCCCTGCCAGAACCGCCTCACCACAGACGGGTTCGCGGACTCGAACACGACGCTCAGGTGCTGAAGCACGGCAGGGTTCGCGGCGAGCCCGAGATCCCGCGCGGCCGCCGACACCGCCTCGGCGTGCCCGTCCGAGTCGAGGCGCACGCGCATGCCTGTCGCGCGCAGGTCGACCACGATCCCGGGCGACAGCTCCATGATGCGCCCGGCCAGCGCAGCCCCCTCGATCAGCGAAGGCGCGTCGAACCATGCCGTCGCAACGCCATCGACCACCCGCCAATCCGTTCCGACCTCTGTCATGCCCGACACTGTAGAGCCCGTTCCGGACGATCTCCTTCCCGGATAGTGACCATGCCCCGGCCGAAAAGCATTGATGTACGCCGTTGGCGGCCGATGGGTGGCTCGCACCGGTCGAGGTCGGTGAGGCGGGAACGCTGCCACCAGTGGTGCTGCTCTACCAAGACGGCTTCCACCTCGGCGCGCAGGAACACCCCCTGCAGCCAGTCGAGCACCGGCACGCCGCCGATGTACCGCTACGCCGGCCCCACCCACCAGGGATAGCGCCAAGCGCGATAGCTATTCCCCTGGCTCCGCACTCGCATGGCAGGGCTGATCTCCAGCCAGCCGCATCAGACCTGGGTGACCGCTTGCTCGATCTTCTTCGCAGCTGTCGGCTTCACCCGACCGGCGACCCGCACCAACACGGTGCCGTCGCCGGTCCGGTAGTGGTATTCGGTGCCGAGAATCGGGGCGTTCTTGAGCAGGCCCTGGATGTACGTCGAGCGCCGATCCGCGTCGGCGGCGGAGGGAAAGACCTCGATCACGAGGCCGCGGTCAATGCCGTACCTGTCGCTGGTGGTGTCGCCGCCGGGCAGGTCAGCGGACGCCCGCGAGGTGTAGCCGTTCGGCCGTCCCAGCAGGTTGTTCGGATCGGTGTCTTCGTTCTGGACCGCGCCGCGCGTGAGCCCGACCTTCGCGGCGGTCAGCTTCGCGAGCACGGCCTTGGCGTCGACCTTGGCTGAAGCCGCAGGCTGCGGGCTTTGAACGGCGGGGCTGCTGACCGCAGGGCTGGGAGCCGTTGGGGTTGTCTCACCGGTGCCCGTGCTGGTGGCGCAGGCAGTCAAGCCGAGGATAGCGGCGATGGCGCAGGTAGTGAGGCTGAATGGGGTACGCATTCGACAGATCATGCTGTCCGCCGCCGTCGACACGCTGCCCGCCCACGCCCGGCAACCTGTCGCGTTGCCGACACCCACGGCTTGGGCGCTCCCTCACACGAAGCGGGTTGTCGGCGGTCCTTGGGCTCGCGCCAGCCAGCGGTCGGCCGGTCGTGACATCGACCTCCGATACTTGTCACGCTGTCGGCCTACGAGTTCGCGTCCCCAGGTAGATACGGATGAACATGGCCGGGCCGCGGGAGGTCAATCGGGCTGGGCGGCGTCGGCGGGGATTCCCGGGGGACGGCCTGTGGCATAGCTTGGTTCAGTGCCGTTGACCTACCCTGCTGTTGATCTTACTGATGGGACGGTTCGTCTTCGTTCATGGCGGGAAGATGATCTGGAGTGTGTTCGAGCCGCAGCCCAGGATCCGCGAATTGTCGAGGCCACATCGGTTCCGGAAGTGTTCTCAGTCGACGCAGGACGGGCATTCCTCCGTCGGCAGTGGAGTCGAGCCGATAGCGGTGAGGGCGTCTCCCATGCGATCGCTGACGCGGTCACTGATCAAGCGCTCGGTTCGGTCGTGCTCATGCTTCGGCCGCAGCCGGGGGTGGCTGGTCTCGGTTACTGGCTCATCCCGTCTGCGCGGGGGCGGGGAATCACCACTCGTGCGGCGAGGCTGGTGTCGTCGTGGGCGTTGGACGTCGTGGGCATTGAGCGGGTGGAGGCGTGGGTGGAGCCGGACAATAAGGCGTCGCGGCGGGTTCTCACCGCGGCTGCCTTCGAGCAGGAGGGTGTGCTGCGCAGCTTCCTGACTTTCCCCGGCCGTCGCGCTGACGCGGTGGTCTTCTCCAAGATCCGAAGCCCTCGTCCTCGAGATGCATGAGTGGGGGTCCTGGGCCGGGGTTCAGGCGACGTTGGCGTGGCCGTCGATGCCGGTAAGGCGGTTCTTGAGTCGGTAGCTGGCTCCGTTTTACATGGCGGTCCCGCTACTCGCCACGCCAAAGCCCTTCTACCTGCTCGACCCCACCGTTCTAACCCCTCCGTTCGAGGCTGCCGCCACCAGCACCGGCGCACCGGACATTGCCCCCACAGTCAGCCCCGACGACATGCGGTTGGAACCCATCAGTTCCTCCCTGTCGACACAGGCGCGCACCCAATTTGTTGACATATCGCGTTATCAGACTTCTTATTCAATGCTCGGCCGACCGTGACCGCCGGATTGAGTGCTCACTCAAAACGTCGTAAGCTTCCGTTTGAGCGATCGCTCAAACCTGGGAGCGCGTTCTGTCCGAGCAGGTATTACTCCGGCAATGCCGGCGGTGCGCCGGAATAGGGAAGGCGGCCATATGAGAGCCCCCCGACTGGTGAGCGTCGTCCAGCGCCGCCTCCTCGTGAACTACCGCACGGAACCGGAGGCCACCGCACGGCTGCTGCCCGCCCCACTGCGACCGCAGGTCGTCAACGGATGGGCCGTGTCGGGCATCTGCCTGATCCGGTTGAGCGGAGTCCGGCTCCCAGCCGTGCCCGCACCGTTCGGCCTGCGTAGCGAAAACGCCGCGCACCGGATCGCGGTTGAGTGGGACACACCCGACGGCGTCACCCGCGGCGTCTACATCCCACGCCGTGACACCGGTTCCCGGCTCAACTCCTGGGTCGGCGGCAGGCTCTTCCCCGGGCGGCACCACCTCAGCCGCTTCGACGTGAGAGAGAGCGCGAGCGAGCTGCGGATCGCCTTCGCCGATCCGGTCGATGCGGTACGCGTCGGCGTCCACGTCCGCACGGCAGCCACCCTCTCGGGCAGCCATCTATTCCATGACGTCGATCAGGCGTCAGGGTTTTTCCGGCGCGGTGCCACCGGCTTCTCGACCACGCCAGATCCGAGCCACCTCGACGGGATGGAGTTGCTCACCCAGGGCTGGCAGGTCACGCCGGTGGACCTGGCCTCGGTACGGTCCACGTTCTTCGACGACCCGGCCCGGTTCCCCCCGGGATCCGCGATACCCGACTGTGGGCTGCTCATGCGAAATGTCCCAGCCACGTGGAATCCGCTGCCTCCGATGGCGGTGCGACCCACCGGTGGCCCGGTCACCTGCAGCCGATGAAGGTCGTCATCGCCGGCGGTTCCGGGGCGCTCGGGCAACGGATCGCCCACGACCTGACCGGTCGGGGCGACGACGTGGTGATACTGAGTCGTTCGGCCACGCGGGTCCGGTGGGGGCGGCAGGTGCACTGGGACGGCCGAACCGTCGGCCCCTGGGCAGCTGAACTGTCCGACGCGGCGTTGGTGAACCTTTGCGGTGAACTGGTGTTCCGGCGGCCGACGCCGGCCAACATCGCGCTGCTGACACGTTCCCGAACGGAACCTACCCGGGCGCTCGCCCGCGCCTGCACTGGTCTGGACCGGCCGTTGCCACTGCTCGTACAGATGAGCACGCTGGCAATATACGGCGACGCCGGCGAGGCGGAGCTCGACGAGTCGGCCCCGCCCGCCGACGATCCACCGCAGATGGCCGGTGTCGCGCGGGCGTGGGAGGACGCCGCGGCGGAGATCACCGCGGCGCGCCAGGTCACGCTTCGTACCGGCATCGTGTTCGACCGCGACACCCCGGCCTTCGATCGACTGACCGGACTCGTGCGGTGGGGTCTCGGTGGCCGGATGGGCAGCGGTCGACAGTGGATCAGTTGGCTGCACATCGACGACCTGTGTGCGATCGTGCGCCGCTGCGTGGACGACCCCGCGCTGTCGGGCATCGTGCATGCAACCTCCCCCAACCCCGTACGCAACAGCGATCTCATGGCCACGCTCCGCCGGACGACAGGTCGTGCCGCCCGTGTTCCCACCCCTGCGCCTCTGGTCCGGGTCGGATCGGTGTTCATGCGCGCCGATCCGCTATTGGTACTAACCGGCCGTCGGTGCGTCCCGAAGCGGCTGCGCGATGCCGGCTTCCAGTTCACTCATCCAGAGTTGGGACCCGCGGTCGCCGACCTACTCAGCGGAGCAGCCCGCCGATGACTGCACCCGTGGGCCCGACCGGGCAAGGATCGGCGAACAGCGTCGCCGAATAGGCCGGCCCGGCCTTCGCGCCGGTGAGTCGTGGACATCGAGCTCAATCCGGCACGTGCTCCTACCCCCTCCGCTTGGCAGACCAGCAGACCGGCCAACTCGACGAAGCCCTCCAACAGCATCATCGGGCTCTGGAACTCTTCCGTAGATTCGATGACCGACGCTGCGAAGGACTCACCCTCGCCGCCCTCGGCGACACCTTCCACGCCACCGACCAACCTGACGAGGCGCAGCGCTGCTGGCAGCAGGCACTTCAGATCCTCGATCCACTCGGAGACCCCCACGCTGGTGCTTCAACTCCAGCGAACCGTGGCGTCGAGGTGTACACGAGACGGTCGTCGTCGAGCTGGCGGACAGGTCAAGCGCTTTCTGGAAGATCTGAACCTGGCCGAGAGACCCGTGGGACGGCGGCGGTGGGCTGGAATGCGGACACCGCTCGGGTGGCTCGTAACATGACAGCGTGCGACCTGGAGGACTGGTTCGTGTCGCTGGGGCTGTGGTGGACGTCGCAGTCCCGTCAGCGTTGGGTCGCATGGCGGGGATCAGCATGGCCGGGTTCCGTGGTCGAACGGACAGTCCGGTCGATCTTCAGATGGTCCCGTACCCGGCATTCACGGTGTTCATCGATTTCGGCGACGCGGAACTCGTCGATGACATCAGTGGAGAGCGGAAGCGAGGCAGCGCCGTCGTCGGCATGGCCGCGGGCAGCGTTCGAGGATGCGGGCGCGATGTCGACGTGCTGCAGGTACGGCTATCGCCGGTGGTCGCGCACGCGGTGCTGGGCGCCTCGGCTGAGCCGGGCGCGACCGTGGTCACCCTCGAGGATCTCTGGGGGCGGCGCGACACCGAACGGACCCAGGAGCAACTGCGCGCTGCCGGGTCGTGGGACGCCCGGTTCACGGTCATGGAGGCCGCGCTCGCTCGACGACATGAGACAGGCCCGGCGATGGATCCAGAGATCGCCTTCGTCTGGGGACAGATGGTGAGGAGCCGGGGGCGGGTTCGGGTCGAGCGGCTGGCGGCCGAGGTGGGATGGAGCCGTAAGCGGCTGTGGTCCCGGTTCCGATCCCAGGTCGGTCTTACGCCTAAGCGCGCCGCGACGCTCGTCCGGTTCGACCACGTGGCGCACCGCCTCGCCGCGGGGCACAGCGCCGCCCGTGTGGCGGCAGAGAATGGCTTTGTCGATCAGTCCCACCTCTGTCGGGATGTCATGGCCATTGCCGGGATGACACCCACCGCCGTGGCGATCGCGCCGTGGCTCGCGGTCGACCATATCGCGTGGCCTGCGCAGGAGCAGGCGCCCAGGGTGTGACTTGAGCCGGCGCTCTTGGGGCTGACCTGCAGAGCGGAACATTTCTCCAAGACAACCCAGCGAGGCGCTGGCGATGCTGGCAGTCATGACCTGCGAGCGGGCGGTGAACCCTGAGCCGCCTGACAGACGGTAGGAGACAGCCAATGTCAGAGCACACGCCCGGGCCCGGGACGACGTGAGGGGCAAAGCGCCACTGGGCACCCGAATTCTCAGGGACGTCCGGGACTGGGAGGCCATGACCGACGATCAGGTGATCGCCGCGCGCGAGAAGGCCAACCGGGCGGCATCGTCTGTGGCCGGACGTATCGTCACCGGTCTGCCGGACCGTCGCACCCGCATCGAGCACGCCATGATCGATCTTCCCGGCCGTCGGCTGATGCTGCGAGTACACCGCCCGAAGAAGGCAGAACGGAAGCTGCCGCTGATTGTCTCGTTCCATGGTGGAGGCTTCATCGCGGGCACCGCCGCGCAGAACGACTGGCTCAACAGCCACCTCGCGGCCCGCTGCCCGGCCGTGGTCGTCGCGGTGGAGTACCGCCTCGCCCCGGAGCACCTACTGCCTCAGCCGATCGAGGACGGCTACGACACGCTTACCCGGATTCTGGACGACCCCATCGGCTGGGGCATCGATCCTGGCGCCGTCGCGGTCATGGGCGAAAGTGCCGGCGGCATGATCGCCGCACTCGTCGCATTGCGTGCCCGCAAGGACGGCCCGCCGCTCCGCGCCCAGGTACTCAACTATCCGACCACGGACTGGACCGAGACGATGGTCGACTACCCCTCGATGGCCGAGAACGCTGACAACCCCACGCTTCCGCTGTCGCGATTGCGCGCAGCCCGCAAACTCAGCGTGCCATCGACGCTCGACCCGCGCACCGTGTCTCCGGTGAAGTTCGAGAATCTCGCCGACCTGCCACCGGCACTGGTCGTCACCGCCGCGCTGGACCCTGTAGCGGACCACGGACGCCGGTACGTCGAACGGCTCCGCGAAGACGGCACCGATGCCCGCCTGACCTGCTATCCGAACGCCACCCACACCTTCCTCAGCACCCCCCGCCTGGTACCGGCCGCACGGCCTGCGCGCCGCGAGATCCTCGCTTTCCTGCGCGGTCACTTACGCCCGAATTCGTCAGGCCGGCCACGAGAGGCAGAGGGATGACCGCCACTGGCCATGATGAGGCCGGCGAGCAGTCCATACCACCGGCGAATATCGACCCCACCGCGAGACACGGCCCGGCACGGTTGCTGGGGAGGGTCTACCGGCACCAACTAAGGCCGGTGCTACTCGGTGGCGCACAGGTCATGGATGCGATCTTCGGTCCTGCGGACCGATAGTCACTCAGTTAGTAACTCAGGAATGGAGAGAGGCCCGGATCATCAATGTGATCCGGGCCTCTACCTGCGTGGGCGATACTGGGACCGAACCAGTGACCTCTTCGGTGTGAACGCGGCTGCGAGGCACCGACGGCTGTCGTCGGCTGCCAGAAACCCTCAGTCCGTGCACGTTGTTCGGGCTCCAGCCACTTCCGGTGTTATCGGTTGCCGTAGCGTTCGCTGCCTCTCTGCTGCTCCCGCGCCTCCCATCACCCGCACGCGGCGGCCAGGTCGCTACGCTTCTCTGGTGACGAATGGTGCCGGTGTCGGGTTGGGTATCGAGGCCGCTCGCCGGTTAGCCGACCTGGGCCTGGTGGACATCCAACCGGGGCTCACCGACGCCGAGTTCGTCAGCATCGAGCGACGGTTCGGCTTCGAGTTCGCCGACGACCACCGCGCCTTCCTCGCGGCCGGGCTGCCAGTCTGGACACCTGGCCACGATGACCACCCCGACAAGGCAAGTTGGGGCTGGCCGAACTGGCGCCAGCTCGGCTCCACCACCCTGCAAGAGCAAATCGAATGGCCGTTCGCAACCGCGCTCGACGACATCCAGAACGGCGAGTGGCCACCCGGGTGGAGCAGTCGCCCTCACGACCTCGTCCGGCGCATGGTCAAGGCGAAGCGACTTCTCGCCGACGTTCCCCGGATGGTTCCCGTATACGCCCACCGCTACCTGCCGGCCAGCCGCGGTTCCTTCGGGCATCCCGTGCTCTCCATCCACCAACTGACCGACACCATCGTGTATGCCCACGACCTCGCCCACTACATCGATCAGGAGTTCCGAGAGCCGAGGGTGACTGTGACCTTCTGGCGTGACTACGTGTGAGAGGGGAGGGCCGACGCCCGACTGCTTGACCCCCAGGCAACAATCACAGCGCGCTTACCTGCTGCTCTGTCGGGCTCCGGGCTGCTGGCATGGTCAATGCTCGTCCGTGCTCGTCCAGTGGAATCCGACCCATCGTCACTCAGTTAGTCACCCACGCCCCGCAGCATGGCTTCCGCCTCGCGCACCATGTCCTGTTCAAGTTGGGCGTGCTCAGCCGCGTTGCTCTCCCACAGGTCGGCCAGGAAGGCGAACGTGGCAAGGGGCTCCGGGAACCCTAGAGACCCGGCACAGGCGGCGATGGCATGTGCGCCATCCACCGGCGTGAGGGCCCCGGACACCAAACGTCGCGCATACGAGACCACCACCTCCCAGACGGCCTGGTCGGCGTCTGGCAGCGCAGGCAAGCCCAACTCGTCGACCACCTGGTCCAGCAGCTCGCACGCCTCGCGGTACTCGCCTCGCGAGAGCCCAGCGAGTTCCCGCAACGATGGGCTATCCAGCCCCTCGGCAAGCGCTTGCGCCGCAATCATCGGCAGCTCCTCGCTAGCCAGGTCACCGGCCAGGACCCGCACCCCGACCTCTCGCATGTCGATCACACGCCGAGTTTCGTGGCTCCGCTGTTCCCCGTCCACCCGGTTGCGCTAGACCCCTCGCTTGTAAGTTCTGGGCGCTTCGTCCGGCATGGTCCGTCGGCGTCTCTGGCCTCGGGCCATCGTCCGGCGTCGGTCCTCCCTGGGTGGCTTCGTCCGCGCGGGTTGCTGTCACCGCTGCTGTCGGCAGCAACAGGAGACGCCACAGGTGGCAGACTGGCCGGTAGGCAGCAGGGTCGTCCGCACAGTAATGGGCGGGACCCGGGGTGCGATTTGGGCCGTCAGCCCTGCTGCCCTCACGAGCGCTCTCGTAGCTGCCTAACGTGGGTACGCCGTGGTTGTCAGCCAGTTCGTCACCCACCCATTCAGGTGTAGACGCCGCGCCCGTACTCATCACGGGAGACCTCGAAGTCATCGGGCCTGGTCCGCCGCAGAATCTCGTACCGCTCCGCGAAGACGTCAATCGCTCGCTGGAGGCTGCACCCCTCGGCCTCACGGATCGCCTGCATCGCAAAGATGATCCGTCGTTGCATGATGAGGTCGTCGATCGACTCCCAGGCGTCCACCCGGCCATCTTGCAGGACGACTGTCAGCTTGGGAATCGGATTGGTCTGCACGCGGAGTAGTCGTGGCGGCCGGTCAAGGAGTACTCGGCGTTCGTGCCAGGGCTGCCAGCAACCCGCCGCTGGCCCTTGCTGACCCTTGTGTCGGGCACGGATCGGGCACGCGCCCCTTGCGCGCTGCATGCCTCTAGGTTTGGACGAGTGACGTGGGAACCTGCCAGCAACGACCTGCCTGCGGTGTTGCGAGACGCCGCTGAGGCGGACGACCTGGTCTACATCCTCGGGATCCGCGAGAAGCCGCTTCGAGAGTCGTGGTCGCTGATTTTCCAGGAATGCCCCGGCGCTAGCGAGGAGGACAAACCGCGCGGATGGGACACCTACTGGATCGGGGTCGGCCCGTACGGCGAGCGTGGCTGCTATGGGGAGGTGATCGAATGCGAGGTCACGCCCTCGCGGCAGCCAGCGCTGCCCATGATGCCTCCCAGTGACACGAGTGACTTGCGGCTGGTCTTCACTGATCAGACTGCAACGACACTAGGTCTACCGACGGAGGTCCATTTCACCCTTCGCTTGCCTGATCAGCAGCTCCAGATCGTCAAGCGGGGCCTGGTCCGAGTGCTGACTTCTGGCAGGTCCAGCTCCTACCCTCGCCTCATACTGGTGTAGTGCAGGGCTTCGCTTGAGTCCACTTGCCCCTAGCCCTGCTACGTGCCGACCGGTTCGGTGTGAAGGAATGATCGGCGGCCGACGAGCTGGGTGTCGGCTCCGCCTGAAAACTGACAGTGAGGATGTAGGGGCGGCGCCGTTGGGGCGGTCTGACCCGAAAACTTCGCGATCATTACGTGCGCTTGGACGGCAACGACTACTCGGTGCATCCGTCGGTGGTTGGCCGGCGGGTCGAGGTCACCGCCGACTGCGACCAGGTGACGGTGTTCTGCGACGGTCGGGCGGTGGCTCGGCATGACCGCTGCTGGGCGAGCCATCAGAGCATCACCGATCCCGCCCACCGCCAAGCCGCCGCCGACCTGCGCATCGCTGCCCAACGCGCCCCGACGACCGCCGTCGACGCGCAGGTTGAACGCCGGCCGTTGAGCGACTACGACCGCCTGTTCGGCCTCGATGAGGTGGCTGCGTGATGGCCGCCAAGACCAGCCGCAACGTCGCCTCGGAGATCGCGTTCCTCACCCGTGCCCTGAAGGCGCCGTCCCTGGCCGCGTCGGTGGAACGCCTGGCGGAGCGGGCTCGGGCGGAGTCGTGGACGCATGAGGAGTTCCTCGCCGCCTGCCTGCAACGCGAGGTCGCCGCCCGTGAGGCCCATGGCGGTGAGGGACGCATCCGGGCAGCGAGGTTCCCGGCCCGCAAGAGCCTGGAGGAGTTTGACTTCGACCACCAGCGGTCCTTGAAGCGGGAGACCATCGCCCACCTGGGCACCCTCGACTTCATCACCGGCCGGGAGAACGTCGTCTTCCTCGGCCCGCCCGGCACCGGCAAAACTCACCTGTCGATCGGTCTCGGGATCCGGGCCTGCCAGGCCGGACACCGGGTCGCGTTCGCCACCGCCGCCCAGTGGGTGTCCCGCCTCGCCGACGCCCACCACGCCGGCAGGCTGCAAGACGAGCTGGTCAAGCTCGGCCGGATCCCGCTGCTGATCGTCGACGAGGTCGGCTACATCCCCTTCGAAGCCGAAGCCGCGAACCTGTTCTTCCAGCTCGTCTCCAACCGCTACGAACGAGCCAGCCTGATCGTCACCAGCAACAAGCCCTTCGGCCGGTGGGGCGAAGTGTTCGGCGACGACGTCGTCGCCGCAGCCATGATCGATCGCCTCGTTCACCACGCCGAGGTCATCTCGATGAAGGGCGACAGCTACCGACTCAAGGACCGCGACCTCGGCCGCGTCCCTGCGGCCAGCAAGACCAACGACTGAACATCAACAACCAGCGAGGGGGTCAAAATTCGGCCGGAGCAGAGGGGTCAAGGTTGAGCCGGCGTTGACACTGGGCGGGTAGCGGCGTCGGCAGCCCAAACAGTCGGTCAGCGTCCGTAGACGTCCGGCCTTGTTCGTGGGCGTCGTCACCCCGTTAGTCACTCATGAGCCAGCGGTAGTCGTAGCCGATCGCATCCCAGCACTGCCGAACCCATCGTCGCTTGTTTGGTGAAGCGGTGCGCCACATGTAGGCGATGCCTTCATGGATGCGGTCGCGGCGAGTCGGATCGAGCCAGGCAGGAAGGTTGTGGCACAGGTCGGCCAGGGTATGCACCTGCTCTTGGCGGCGATTGTCCGACACGGGCTGCTCCCCATCAGCCGCTGCCAGGTAGCGAATCATCAGTAGGGACTCCGTCAGTAGGTGCGCAACGGCCGCTTCGGCCGCCTCCTGGTCCTCATTCCGCGCAGGCATCATGTCGTCCTCCTTCGATCCGGCGAATGCCGTAGAGCGCATCCTCTGCCATCCCGTCTGCCGCCGACCCGCCCACCTAGGGAGCGGGCCGCCGATCGGTCCGCCACATCAAGACGGCCTTGACGCACGTACGGACGCTGGCGGGCCGATCGGTGGTCTGCTCGGCTCGCCCGGGTCGACGGCTGGCGGGATGGCCCAGCGCAACCACCCACGGACCGCAACCCGCCGACGGACCCCCGACCATCTCGGAGTCGTTGCGCCCCCGCGGGAGGCGCGGTAACCGCGACCAGCTCGCCGCCGCGACCGCCGCTCGGACCTGGCGTGCCCTTCCCTGCGCCGCGCCGATCGGGCGCGGCCCGGCC